>DATKFK010001155.1:0-4073 GCA_035544375.1 Thermoanaerobaculia bacterium | reverse complement strand
GGTGAGCTTGACGTTGCGATCGACGGCGCCGGCTGGGACGTCCAGCTTGGCGCCGCCGGCGCTCAGCGACGTTGGACGGTCGGGCGACGCGGTACGCTCGACCGTGTGCCCGGGAGCGCCGTTCGGCCCGCCGCCGTCATCCGCGCGCTCGCCCAGTCGCAGCGTGCGGGTCAGGCGGGAGCCGTCGGACCACGAGAGATCGAGCAGCAGGTCCCAGGGCCCTGCCTCTCCCGGCGGCCGGGGAACGAGGACGCCCAGGGCACCGTCGGCCGCGACGCCCTCGGCCACGGCGGCGCCGTTGATCCGCAGCTCGGGAGGACCGGTCACACCTGGAGGGCTGTCGACGAAACCGCGCAGGTAGGCGCCGTCAGCGGCAGGATCTCCCGTCGCCGGGTGAGTGACCGTGAGGCGAAGTTGCCGGGGACCCACCGGGCTGGCGAGCAGCGCGAGCGCGGCAAGCGGGGCGCCCCGGCCGCCGTCCGGGGCGCTCCAGGTGAACCGTACCGCGGTCGCGGGCGGCAGCTCGGCGGCCAGCGGCACGAGATGCCGCCCGGCGCCGAGAGCCCCCAGATCCAGCGGGGAGAGGAGCGCCAGCTCACCGTCCGCGGTCCGCGCCGTGGCGGCGAGGACCCCACGGACCGGCTCCGCGACGGCGATCTCCAAGGCGTATGGTTGCGCCGGCCGCACGAGGGCAAGGTCCAGCGGCGTGGAGCCATCCCACGGCATTTCCGCCTGGCCGTCCGGCGCCGCGGTCGTGCGGCCCGTCTCGGCAACGACGACGAGCCGAAGGTTGCGCACCGTGTACGCCACCGGGGTGGGGGCCTCCTGCCGGCCCATGCGCCATTCGGCCTGCGGCGTCTCCGGCATGGCCTCGGCTCGGGCGGGGGCGAAGCGGACCCGGTTGATCCCGCGGCGGAGCCACCGCGGATCGATCTCCTCGATCTGTTCCGACCCGGCGGCAGCCGCTCCTGCCGTGGCGCCGAATCCCTGCAGCGGATGGCCGTTGAGCGAGCGTACGGCCGCGGACCAGTGGGGCAGGCCGAGAAGCTCGTAGGAGAGGAAGGCGCGAGACGCGTTGCCCGGGTCGACCGGCAGCGGCACCGTGAACGCCCCGCCGGCCTCGGCAGCTCCGGCCGCCAGCTCGACGACCGCCGGAGAGCCCTGGGCAATCTCCACGCCGTCGCTGCCGCCGCCGGGCGGCACGACCGCCGGGCCGCCGGCGGAATGGGCCGCCGCCGCGGGCTCGTCAGCGGCGACGGCCGCCGCGGACTCGGCGGTCCACAGCTCGATCTCGCGCAGCTCGGACCCGGGCGACGCGGGCTGCCATTCCAGCAGCAGGGTGCTCACCGTGACCGGCTGGGGCAGGCGGAAGCGTTGCCAGCCCTGGGCACGCGGGTTCAAGTCGAGGAGCTGGGCGGGCCCCCTCTCCTGCTCGGCCCAGACGGTCAGGCGGCCGTCGGCGGGGCCGTAGACCCCAACGGCCGCGAGCCGCCGCGGGACCGGCGCCAGGTGGACGCGGAGGCGCGCCGGTGCTGCCTGGTTCCAGCGGAACGCGGTCTCGGTATCGCCGTCGAACAGGCGGTGCGGATCATCGGCGCCGCTCGCCGGCGTGAGCAACTCGACGCGTGCAGGCAGCGTCCGCTGCCACGCCGAAGGCTCGGCAGCGCTCTCCCCGAGAAAGCCGCCGACTTGGCCAACGGCCAGGCTGGCTGACATCAGGCCCACGGCCAGCAGGCCATTGCGGATAAGCCGTCGCAAACGCGATTCGCTTCGCATCTCCACACTCCTCCCACGACCCTGGGCGGCCTTCGACCTCGGCACGGACCGCACCGCGCCGTTACGTGGACCTGGACTCGAGCAGCAGCTGAGCAACTGGCTAGATACAGTAGGTAGGATTGATCTAAATGTCAAATCTCTTCACACATCTAAATAAGCTCGCGTCTCATGGCGACAATGAGCTGCCGCCGCGCAGTCCCAGGAAGTGCAGCCGCCCCGACGCCTCGCCCGCGACCACCGACTCGCCGCCGGCCGTGAGCGCGCAGGCGTAGATGGCGCTGTCGGCGGTGAAGGCGCAGAGCGGCGCGCAGCCGGCCGCGAGGTCCCACAGCGCCAGCTGCGCGCCGGCGGCCGAGGCGGCGAGGCGGCCATCGCCGCTGATCGCGACGGCGGCGATGCCCGTCGGATGGGCTTGCCGGCTGCTGTAGGTCCGGCCGCTGACCGCATCCCAGTGGCGCAGGGAGCCGTCGGCGGCGGTTGACACGACCCCGGCGCCGTCGGCCGCGACGGCGATCGCCGTCACCCGCCGCGCATGGCAGTCGACGGTTGCGAGCACCTCGCCGCCGGCGAAATCCCACACCGTCACCGTGCCGTCGGCCGCCCCGCCCAGGACGAGGTGCGAATCCGAGGTCACCGCCAGCGCCGTCAGCGGCTGGGCCGCGGCTCCCCTCGCGAGCAGCCGCGGGTCCGGGTCGTCGGCGCGCAGGTCCCAGACGGCGATCCGCTGCTCGGGGGTGGTGAACAGGACATGGCGGCCATCGGCGGTGACGGCGACCGGCGACAGCCAATTCTTCGGGCCGGCCACCTCGCGCACCAGCCGGCGCTGGTCGAGGTCCCAGACGTGGACCGCACCCGCCCACGCCGAAGCCGTCACCACCTGCCGGGAGTCGTCGAGCAGGGCCGCCACGTCCACCCATCGCCGGTGGCCGGCCAGGCTCAGCAGCTCGGCGCCGTCACCCACGTCCCACACCCGCACGCTCGCATCCTTCGAGCCGGAGACCGCGCGGCGGCCGCTCCGCGACACCGCGAGCGCGGTGACCGCCGCCCCGTGGCCGCGCCGCCGCGGCGACAGGTCGGCGGCGAGGTCCCAGAGCTTCAGCGTGCGGTCCGCCGACACCGAGACCGCGAGGCGGCCGTCGGCGCTCATGGCCAGGCCGGTGATCGCCTCGGCATGGGCCTCGACGATCCGCGGCACGCCGGGGACGCGCGGCTCGCCGCCACCGCCCAGCTGCCAGAGCCGCAGCGTGCCGTCCGCCGAGGCGGACAGGGCCCGCTCGCCGCCCGCCGCCACCGCGACGGCGCTCGCCGAGCTGTCATGGAGGCCAACCGCCAGCCGGCGGGCGCGCGGCGCCGCGAAGCCCTCGCCCAGGTCCAGCAGCGACACGCTGCCGTCCTCGCCGGCGGCGAGGACGCGGCCGGCGGTGAGCGGCACCAGGTGATTGATCAGCAGCCCGCCCAGCTCCCAGCGGCAGAGCTCGCCGCCGGTCGCGAGGTCCCACAGGCGGAGGCCGCCGTCCCAGCCGGCGGACAGCGCCGCGCTCTCGTCCGGCAGCACGGCCACCGTGGCGACGCGGCGGCCATGCCCGGCGAAGCACAGCAGCTCGGCGCCGGTGCCGAGGTCCCACAGCCGGGCCGTACCGTCCTCCCCGGCCGACAGGGCCCGTGCGCCGCCGCCCAGCAGCGCCACCGCGTTGATCCTGCCGTGACTTGCCGCCAGGGTCCCCAGCAGCCTTCCGGATATCAGGCGCCACCAGCGCAGCGTGCCGTCGGCATGGCCGCAGATCGCCCGCCCGCCCCCCGCGGACACGGCAATCGCCGTGGGCGCCTGCCGCCGGTCGCGCGCACCGCCGAACGCGGCCACCTCCTGCCCCGTCGCCGCGTCCCACAGGCGCAGCACGCCCTCGGGGAAGGCGGCGACCACCTGGCGGTCCCCGGCGCAGAAGGCCACCGGCACCGGCCAGCCGTCGTGCGTGCGCAGGATGCGCCGCAGCGGACCTCCCGGCGCCACCAGGCTGGGCGTGCGCGGCCGCAACCAGGTCTCGCCGAGGCTGGCGGCCTCGAGCGTCGCCACCAGCTCGCGGACCCGCGGCGAGGAGCTGCTCATCAAGCGCCCGGCGAGCTGGCCCGCCAGCTGCCGCGGGTCCGCGGCCAGGGCCGCCGCCGACAGGTCGAGCGCCCATCGCACCTCGGCCACGTCGGGCTCGTCGCCGAGCCGGCGCACCTCCGCCAGCAACCCGTCCAGCCCGACCGCCGCCAGGCGCTCGCGCAGCCAGCGGCCGTCGAACAGCTGGTCGCGC
>DATKFK010001154.1:0-4583 GCA_035544375.1 Thermoanaerobaculia bacterium | reverse complement strand
ACCTCGGAAACCAGCTGTGCGGCGTGGATCACCTTCGCCTGCCCCTCGACACGCGGGGCGGTGTAGCTCGCCTTGACGGCGCCGTCATTGTTGACCGCGGAGCCTTTGATCACCGCATAGATCGAATCGCCGTCAGCCAGAGCGCTCTCGAGGCGCTTCAGCACGGCAATGCCGACGCCCGCACCGCCGACAGCGCCGCTGGCCTTGGCGTCGAAGGGCCGGCAGTGGCCATCGGCGGAGGCGATACCTCCCGGGCGATAGACGTAGCCGCCCTCCTGTGGCACTCGTACCGAGACGCCGCCCGCCAGGGCCATGGCGCATTCGCCGCTGAGCAGCGCCTGGCAGGCCAGGTGCACCGCCACGAGCGAGGTCGAGCAGGCGGTCTGCACCGTCACGCTGGGTCCTTCGAGATTGAGCTTGTAAGAGGCCCGGGTGCAGAGGTAGTCGTGCAGGTTCGTGATGGTGCCCTGCGTCGTCGCCAGCAAGGGGAAGAGATCGGGACGGCCCAGCAGGCGGATCACGTAGGTGCTCGCGGACATGCCGCCGAAGATCCCGATGGGCTGGTGGTACCGCAATGGATCATAGCCAGCGTCGTCCAGGGCCGCCCAGGCGCACTCGAGGAAGATCCGCTGCTGCGGGTCCATCGTCTCGGCTTCACGCGGGCTGTAGGCGAAGAGCTCGGCGTCGAAGAGATCGATGCCGTCCAGCGCCCCGTAGGCGGCTACGAAGGCGGGATGGGCGACCGCGGCAGGGCTGCCGCCGAGTGCCAGGATCTGCTCGGCGGAGAAGAATGAGATCGATTCGACGCCGTCCCGCAGGTTGCGCCAGAAGGCGTCCAGATCGGGCGCGCCGGGAAAGCGGCCGGCCTTGCCAATGATCGCAATCTCGATGCCGGTGACGCTCTCGGCTTCGCTCATGCACGGGCCTCCTCACGCCGGCGCCGTAGCTGCTCTCGGCGCTGCCGCCCGGTCCGGAGCGCTTGCGCCTGGCCGGGGTCGCCGATCGCGGCCTCAGCTGGCTGTGGCCTGGCGGCGAGATGCGCCGCCATCGCCTTCAAGGTCGTGTGTTGGAAGAGATCGATGATCTGGATCTCGCGCTCGAGGTCGCGCTGCAATCTGTCACGGAGCCGCACCACGAGCAGGGAGTGACCGCCGACCTCGAAGAAATTGTCGTCGCGGCCAACCCGCTCGATTCCCAGCACTGCGCACCAGGCAGCAGCGAGCTTCTCCTCGATGGCGCCGTGCGGCGCCACATACACGGCCTCCGGGCCGGCTTCCAGGGCCGGCAACGCCCGGCGATCGACCTTGCCGTTGGGCGTCAGCGGCAGGGCATCGAGCAGCAGAAATGCCGCAGGCACCATGTACTCTGGCAGCCACTGGCGCAAAAACCCGCGCAGCTCCTCGACGCTGGGCCGCTTTGCGCCGGCCGGCACCGCGTAGGCGACGAGCCGCTTTTCCTGCGGCCTCTCTTCGCGCGCGACGACCACCGCCTCCTTGATCTCGGGATGCCGGGCGAGCGCGCTCTCGATCTCGCCCAGCTCGATGCGGAACCCGCGCACCTTGACCTGGTGATCGATACGGCCGAGAAACTCGAGGTCGCCGTCGGCGCGGCGGCGGACCAGGTCTGCCGTGCGATACATCCGGGCGCCACCCTCACCACTCCACGGATCGGGCACGAACTTCTCCGCCGTCAGTCCCGGCTGCCGCAGGTAGCTGCGCGCCAGACCTGCTCCCGCCACCAGCAGCTCCCCAGGCACACCCACCGGCACCGGCTCGAGCCGTCCGTCCACCACGTAGATCCGCGTGTTGGGCAGCGGCCGCCCGATCGTCGGCAGCTCGGCTGCCGGCACCGTCGCCCCGCCCGCTGCCGTCCACGATGACCACGGTGGCACCGCCACCGCCGAGGTGGTAACCGTGTACTCGGCGGGGCCGTAGGTGTTCCACAGCACGAAACCCGCACCCGGCCCCGGACGCCGGTGCAGCCGATCGCCGCCGGTGAACAGGGCGCGCACCCCGTGCGGCGGCGGCACCGTCGCCGAGTCGAGATGCTCGAGCACCCCTTCGGCCAGCGGCGTCATCAGGTAGGCGAGCGTGATGCCCGTCTCCCGCCACCACCGCACCATCGCCTGAGGCGACAGCCGTGTCTCCTCGTCAGGGATGTACAGCTCGCCGCCGCCGGCAAGAAACGGCCATAGCTCCACCACCGAGGCGTCGAAGGCCGGACTCGCAATCTGGGTGCCGCGGTCTCCAGGATGCAGGTCGAAACACCGCTGGTACCAGTGCACCAGGTTGCTCAGCCCGCCGTGGGGGATCTCGACCCCTTTGGGCTTGCCTGTCGAACCCGAGGTATAGACGACATAGGCCAGGTTCTCCGGGCCGACACCGCTTTCGGGACAGGTCGCGAGGCCAGTGGAGTCGGTGCGCACCGCCTCCCAGTCGGCATCCAGGTGGACCACCTCGGCCTCGCAACGCGGCAGCAGCGCGGCGAAGCGTTGCTCGGTGAGCAGCACCCTGGCGCCGGAATCGGCGAGCAGGAAGGCGAGCCGCTCGCCGGGATAGCCGGGGTCGAGCGAGACGTAGGCGCCTCCTGCCTTGAGCACGCCGACGATACCCACGATGCGCTCGAGCGAGCGATCGGTGCAGATCGCCACCAGCTCCTCGGGACCGACGCCGCGGCGGCGCAGGCAGTGGGCCAGTACATTCGCGCGCTCCTCCAGCTCGCCATAGGTAAGCCGCCCGTGGCGCGAGGCCACCGCTGTCACGTGCGGCCGGCACCGGGCGTGCGCCGCAAACAGCTCGTGCACCAGCAGCTGCTGCGGGCACTCCCTTGCGGTGTCGTTCCACTCGCGAAGGAGCTGGAAACGCTCCGGCACGCTGAGCAGGGGAAGCTGCGACAGCAACTGTTGCGGGCGGGCGACGGCGCCGGCGAGCAGGACCTCGAAGTGCCGAGCCAGGCGCGCGACCGTCACCTTGTCGAAGAGATCGCAGCTGTACTCGAGAGCTCCCTGCAACCTCCCACCGATCTCGCTCAAGGTGGCGGTCAGGTCGAACTTCGCCGTGCCGTTATGCACCGCGAGCGGCTCGATCTCGAGCCCGGCCAGGGCGAGCGGTGCAAAGGGCGCGTTCTGCAACGCGAAGACAACCTGGAACAGCGGCGTGCGGCTCAGGTTCCGCTCGAGCCGCAGCTCGCTCACCAGCTTCTCGAACGGCAGCTCCTGGTGAGCATAGGCGGCGAGTGCGTTCCTGCGCACCTGGGCGAGCAGCGCGGGCAGCGCGGGATCGCCCGCGAGGTCGGCGCGCATCGCGAGCATGTTGACGAAAAACCCAATGAGGCTCTCGGTCTGGCGGTGATTGCGGCCGGCGATGGGCGTGCCGACGACGATCTCGTCCTGGTGGCTATAGCGGCCGAGCAGCGCCTGAAATCCCGCCAGCAGGGTCATGAACAGGGTCAGCCCGGAGCGCCGCGAGAGCGCCTCGAGTCCCTCGACCAGGGCGGGGGCCAGGAGCAGGGGCAAGGTGGCCCCGGCGAAGCTCTGGATAGCCGGCCGCGGACGGTCAGTGGGCAGATCGAGCACTGCTGGCGCCGGTCCCAGCCTCTCCTTCCAGAAGCCGAGCTCCGCATCGAGCGCCTCGCCGACGAGCCAGCTCCGCTGCCAGTGGGCGAAGTCCGCGTACTGGATCTCGAGCTCCTGCAGACCGGCGCTGCCGCCGCTGAGCAAGGCGCCATAGAGGGTCCCGAGCTCCTGGGCCAGCACTCCCATCGACCAGGCGTCGCTCACGATGTGGTGCATGGTTGCGACCAAGACATGGTCCTGCTCGGCCAGAGGCATGAGGACGAGGCGCACGAGAGGAGCGCGGGTCAGGGTGAAGGGGTGACGCGCCTGCGCCACCGCCAGCTCCTGCGCCACGGCCAGCGCTGCCTCCGGCGGCAGCCCCGACAGGTCGGCGAGCGCCGGCCGGCAGGGAGTGGCCGGAGCGATTGCCTGCACCGGTTGGTCCGCGGCGAAGCTCACCGCGGTGCGCAGCGCCTCGTGCCGGCGCACCACCTCGCTGTAGCTTGCCCCGAGCGCCAACCGGTCGAGGCGGCCGCGCAGCCGGAACGCCGCCGTGACGTTGTACGCCGAGCTCCCCTGCTGTAGCTGGGCGAGAAACCAGAGGCGCTGCTGGGCGAAGGAGAGCGGCAGCGCCCGGTCACGCCCGACCGGCACGATGGGGGGCACGGTTTTCACGTCCTGCCCCATCCCGGCCGCCAGCCGTGCGGCCGCCGCCACCCTGGCGAGCTCGGCCGCGGTCGGTGCTGCGAACAGGGCTTCGATCGGCACCTCGATCCCGAGCTCGTCGCGCAGGCGCGACAGGAGCTGTGTCCCGAGCAGGGACTGGCCGCCGAGCTCGAAGAAGCTGTCGTGGACGCCCACGCCCGCGAGGCCGAGCAGCCGCTCGATGTGGGTCGCGATCTGCGCCTCGAGAGCGCTGCGCGGCGCGACATAGGGATGGGGTAGGCGCGGCCGCTCGTGACGGCCGAGCGCCGGGACCGCCGGCGGCATCGGCACCGTGGCCAGTGGCGGCACCGGTGCGGCTGCTGCC
>DATKFK010001153.1:0-8481 GCA_035544375.1 Thermoanaerobaculia bacterium | reverse complement strand
GCCGGCGAGGCCGGCGAGGCCGCCGAGCGCGCCGCGTCAGGGCAGGCCGCCGCCGCCGGCGCCGGCACCGGTCGAGCGGGCGACCGCCTGCTCGTGCTCAACCTGGGAGCCGACCTCGATCTGGCGCCGGCGCCCGAGCCGCTGCTCGCGCCGCCGGCCGGCGTGCGCTGGCAGGTGCTGTGGTCGAGCGAGGACCCGCGCTACGGCGGTGCCGGAGCGCCGCCGCCCGAGGACGCCGAAGGCCGTTGGCGGCTGCCTGGCCGCGCGGCGGTCGCGCTGCATCCGGCCCGGAGGCGCGGGTGAGCGAGTCTTCCGGCCCCAACCCGGCAGCCCATGCCGCACCCCCCTCGTCCGCGGAGGACCGGGGCCGTCCGGACCGCAGCATGCCGTGGCCCGAGCCGGGCATGGAGCCCGCGCCGGTTGCCCAGCCGGAGGCGCTGGTGCGGCGCGAATGGCTGGTCACCAACGGCCTCGGCGGTTACGCCTCGGGCACGCTGGCCGGCATCCCGACCCGGCGTTACCATGGCCTGCTGGTGGCGGCGCTGCCGGCGCCGATCGGCCGCACGTCGATGCTGGGCCAGCTCTCCGAGGTGCTGCGCCTGCCGAACGGGCTGATCGTCCGGCTGGGCGGCGACCGCCTGGGCGGCGCCGGGCTCGAGCCCCCTGGCGCCGGCCACCTGCGGGAGTTCCGGTTGGAGGCCGGGCTGCCCATCTGGCGCTACGAGGTGGGCGACTACGCGCTCGAGAAGCGGGTCTTCCTGGCGCACCTGCAGAACACCGCCCACGTGCTCTACCGGTTGTGCGCCGGGCCGGAGGCCGTGCGGCTCGAGGTCCATCCCACGGTGCACTTCCGGCCGCACGACGCGCCGGTCTCGACGCCGCTCGGCACTCCCTACGCGCTGACCGCGACCGACGGCCGTTACGAGCTTGCCTCGGCCTGGCCGGCATTGCCGCCGCTGCGGCTGTGGCTGACCGGTTCGGAGCCGACCTTCACCGTCGCCGGCCGGCGGATCTCGGGCGTGCGCTACGAGGTGGAGGCCAGGCGCGGCTACGAGTCGGTCGGCGACCTGTGGTGCCCCGGGTTCTTCGGCGCCGCCCTGGCGGCGGGCGAGGAGGCCGGCCTGATCGCCTCCACCGAATCCTGGGAGGTCCTGCGTGCGCTGCGGCCGCGCGAGGCGCTGGCGGCGGAGAGCGAACGGCGCGAGCGGTTGGTGGCGCAGGCCGATCCCCGCGCCCGTGCCGGGACGCCGGCGGAGCTGGTGCTCGCGGCCGACCAGTTCGTCATCACACCCGGGCGCAGCGAGGACGCGGCGCGGGCGCACGCCGCGGGCGACGAGCCGCGCAGCGTCATCGCCGGCTATCACTGGTTCACCGACTGGGGCCGCGACACCATGATCAGCCTCGAAGGCCTGACGCTCGCGACCGGGCGCCACGCGGAGGCCGGCCACATCCTCCGCACCTTCGCACGCCACGTGCGCGACGGCCTGATCCCCAACCTGTTTCCCGAAGGCGGCAGCGAAGGCCGCTACCACACCGCCGATGCCTCGCTGTGGTTCTTCCATGCGCTCGACCGCTACCTGGCGGCGACCGGCGACCGAAGCACCCTCTCCCTGCTGCTGCCGGTCCTGGCCGACATCGTCGAGCACCACGTCGCCGGGACCCGGTTCGGGATCGGCGTCGATCCGGAGGACGGCCTGCTGCGCCAGGGAGCCGAGGGCTACCAGCTGACCTGGATGGATGCCAAGGTGGACGATTGGGTGGTGACGCCGCGGCGGGGCAAGGCGGTCGAGATCAACGCCCTGTGGTACAACGCCCTTCGCCTGCTCGAAGGCTGGCTGCGCCGCGAGGCGGCCGGACAGGAGGCCGGAGACGGGGCTCGGGGCGGTGAGGGAGGCAGCGGCGAGACGAGGGCCGGCGACCGCATCGGCGCGCTCGCCCGGCGCGCTCGCGAGTCGTTCAACCGCCGGTTCTGGTATGCCGCCGGCGGCTACCTCTACGACGTCGTGGACGGCGAGCACGGCGACGACCCGGCGTGCCGGCCCAACCAGATCCTCGCGCTGTCGCTGTCCCACCCGGTGCTGGCGCCCGAGCGCCGGCAGGCGGTCTTCGACACGGTGCGGCAGCGGCTGCTGACGCCGGTCGGCCTGCGCTCGCTGGCTCCCGGCGAACCCGACTACAAGGCCACCTACGACGGCGACCTGCGCGCGCGTGACGCCGCCTACCACCAGGGCACGGTCTGGGCCTGGCTCATCGGTCCCTTCGTCGACGCCCGGCTGCGCCTCTACCCCGGCGACCTGGCCGGCGCGCACGCCCTGCTCGCGGGGTTCGTGCCGCACCTGGGAGATGGCTGCCTCGGCACCATCGCCGAGATCTTCGACGCCGAGGAGCCCTGGACGCCGCGCGGGTGCGTGGCCCAGGCGTGGAGCGTCGGCGAGGTGTTGCGGGCCTGGATCGCCACCGCTCCCGTGCCGCCGCCGGCCGCCGCCATGCAGCCGGCCGCCGCGGAGCTGGCCGGCGCCGCCGCGGCCGCCGAGCCCGAAGGCGGCTAGAGCCCCGCGGCAACGCCCTGGCGTCTCGCCGGCCTCCGCTGCTTCTCGGCACTCGCTGCAAAACCATAATTTGCACGAGCAAACCCACCGCGGCTATCATGGAAAGCCTCTCTCGGCTCGCACGGCGCCGCAGGGTTGGGCGGGACGTCGCGAGTCGCTGGGGAGTGGACTCGGTGCACTATGAGGTTCCTGGTGCCATTTGGTCGTGCCACTTGTCGCGTTGTCGCATTGACAGCTGTCAGGGCGACCGCCGCGCGCGGCGCTCCGCGCCAACTACGTCCAGACCCCGAGGGGAGAGAGGGGAATGGCCGACCAGATCGCGGCGGACCCGCACCCGGCTGACCCGCAACAGCAGCAGCCGCAAGGCGGACCGCGGCCGCAGGGAGACGACGGCCGGTCCCTGCCTATCGACGCCGAGCCGCCGCCGCGCCTGTCCTTTCCCGTGATCGGCATCGGCGCTTCGGCCGGTGGGCTGGAAGCGGTTTCCGCGCTCATCTCGGCCCTGCCTGCCGACACCGGCATGGCGTTCGTTTTTATTCAGCACCTCCCTCCCGAGCACAAGAGCATGATCGCCGAGATCCTCTCGAAGCGGACGGCGATGCCCGTGCAGCAGGTCGAGGACGGCATGGCCATCCAGCCGGATCACGTCTACGTGATCCGGCCGGGAAACACGATGACCATCGAAAACGGCGTGCTGCGCCTTCGCGCCAGCGTCGACAAGCCCGGCCACAGCCGTCCCATCGACGATTTCTTCCGCTCGCTGGCCGAGGAACAGCGGGAGCGGGCGATCTGCATCGTGATGTCCGGGATGGGCAGCAACGGCTCGGCCGGGGCGCAGGCGGTCAAGGCGGTGGGGGGGTTGTGCGTGGCGCAGGACCCCGAGACCGCCGAGTTCACCCCGATGCCGCGGCACCTCATCGAATCCGGTTACGCCGATTACGTGCTGCGTCCGCGAGACATGCCGGACGTGCTGCTGTCCTACGCCTTCCACCCCTATGTCCGCGGCCAGGCCGAGAAGGCTGGCGGCGAGCTCGCCAAGCGAGACCAGCAGCACCTCCGCGAGATCCTGGCGGTGCTGCGGACCCGCACCCGCCAGGACTTTACCGGTTACCGCAAGCCGACCGTCCTGCGCCGCATCCACCGGCGCATGGGCCTCTCCCGGACCACCAAGCTCGGCGACTATGCCAAGCTGCTCCGCCAGAGCCCTTCCGAGGTGGCGGCGCTGGCAGACGACCTGCTGATCAACGTCACCGGCTTCTTCCGCGATCCGGAGACCTGGGAAGCGCTGCGGCAGCGAGTCATCGTGCCGCTCATCGCCTCCCGCGCCGACGACGAGTCGGTGCGCACCTGGGTCGCCGCCTGCGCCAGCGGCGAGGAGGCGTACACGCTGGCAATGCTCCTGGTCGAAGAGGCGGAACGGGCCAACAAGCGTCTGGACATCAAGGTTTTCGCGACCGACACCGCGGAACGGAGCCTGCAAAATGCGCGCGCCGGGGTGTATCTCGGCGGCATTGAGTCCGAGATCGCCCCGTCGCGGCTGGAACGGTTCTTCGTCCAGGATGACGCGGTCTATCGCGTCCGCCAGGAGCTGCGCGAGCTGGTCGTCTTTGCGCCGCAGAACATGCTGCACGACCCGCCGTTCTCGCGGCTCGACATCGTCACCTGCCGCAACCTGCTCATCTACCTCGAGCCCGACGTGCAGCAGCGGATCCTGACGCTGTTGCACTTCGGGCTGCGCGAGGGCGGGACGCTGTTCCTGGGCACCAGCGAGACCGTCGGCGTGGACGACCTGTTCGAGCCGATCGACAAGAAGGCCAGGATCTATCGCCGCATCGGCCCGACGCGGCACGGGTCGGTCGACTTTCCCCTGCCCGCCATCCTGTCCGGCCGTGCAGAGCCGTCACTGGCCGAGGGCCGCGCCCTGGCGGGAAGGCCGTCGCTGGCCCAGATGACCGCCCGCGCGCTGCTCGAGCACCACACGCCCGCGGCCGTGACCATCGACCGGGACTACCGGATCGTCTATTTCCACGGCGACACCGAGCCCTTCATCGCCTCGCCGCGCGGCGAGCCGACACGCGACCTGCTGCAACTGGTCCGCGAGAGCATCCGCGGCGCCGTGCGGACCGTCGTGCAGCGCGCGGCGTCCGGGGAGGCCGTGGCGACCGTGCTGGACGGCTGGATCGAGACGCGGCCCGGCCACGTCGCGCGCATCGAGGTCACCGCCTCGCCGCTCGACGGGAGGCATGCGCCGGATCACATGGTCGTCAGCTTCCACGAACGCGGCGGTCAGCCCAAGGAAAAGGCGGCGGCCGCAGAGCGAGACGGCAAGGGGGCGTCGGACGAGCTGCGGCGGGTCCGCGACGAGCTGCGGAGCACGATCGAAGAGCTGCAGGCCAGCAACGAGGAGCTGAAGGCTTCGCACGAAGAGGTGGTGAGCACCAACGAGGAGCTGCAGAGCTCGAACGAGGAGCTGGAGACCAGCCGCGAGGAGATGCAGTCGCTCAACGAGGAGCTCTCCACGGTCAACAACCAGCTCCAGGCCAAGATCGAGGAGCACCAGGCGGCCCACAGCGATCTGGCGAGCCTGCTGGCGAGCACCGACATGGCGGTGCTGTTCCTCGACACGCGCTTCCGCATCCGCCGCTACACGCCGCAGGTGCGCGAGCTGCTCGACCTGCTCGAGAGCGACCTCGGCCGGCCGCTGAGCGACCTGGCGAGGAAGTTCACCGACCCGGACCTCATCGCCGATGCCCAGGCGGTGCTGGCGACGCTGCAGCCTCGCGAGCGGGAGGTGGCCGGGGAGCGCGGGCGGTGTTACCTGCGGCGGGTGACGGCCTACCGCACCGGCGACAATCGCATCGACGGCGTGGTCGTCACGTTCGTCGACATCTCGGCCCGGCTGCAAGCCGAGGCGGCGCTGCGGGCCAGCGAGGAGCAGTTCCGCCGGGCGATCGAGGACGCGCCGCTGCCGGTGATCCTGCAGGCGGAGGGTGGAGAGGTGTACCAGATCAGCCGCGCCTGGACCGAGGCGACCGGCTACGGCTTGAAGGACGTGCCGACGCTGGACGCCTGGCTGAACCTCGCCCAGGGCGACGGCGCCGCGGAGCTGCGGCGGCAGGTCCGCGAGCTGTTCGCGGGCGACCGGCGCTCGCTCGAGGTCGAGCTCGCGATCCGCACCCTGGCCGGCGCCGAACGCCGGTGGAGCTTCAGCGCCAGTCTCCCAGGCACCTTGCAGGACGGGCGCCGGTTCGTCGTCGGCATGGCGGTGGACATCACGGCCCGCCACGAGGCCGAGGCCGCGCTGCGCGAGAACGAGGAGCGCCTGCGGTTGCTCGTCGAGGGCGTGCCCGAGTTCGCGATGATCATGCTCGATCCCTCGGGCCTCATCACCAGCTGGAACGACGGTGCCGGGCGGCTGCTGGGATATGGCGACGCGGAGGCCATCGGCCGCGAGGTGGCCATGCTGTTCACTCCCGAGGACCGCCAGGGGCGCGTGCCGGAGCGCGAGATCGCGCAGGCGGCGGTGACCGGGCGGGCGAAGGACGAGCGCTGGCACGTCCGCAAGGACGGCAGCCGTTTCTGGGCCAGCGGCGCGCTGGCGGCATTGTGGCACCCGGACGGCTCGCTCCGCGGCTTCGTCAAGGTGATGCGCGACGAGACGCTGCGGCGGCGGGCGGAAGAGGCGACGCGGGCCTCCACCGAGGCGGCCCTGACCGCCAACCGCATGAAGGACGAGTTCCTCGCCTCGCTGAGCCATGAGCTGCGGACACCGCTCAACGCCATCCTGCTGTGGGCGAAGCTGCTGCAGGGGACCGTCGCGGCCGGGCGCGAGCCGCAGCTCGCGGAGGGGCTCGCCGCGATCACCAGGGGCGCCGAGGCGCAGAAGGCGCTGATCGAGGACCTGCTCGACGTGTCGCGGATCAGCAGCGGCAACCTGCGGCTGCAGGTGCGGGAGATCGAGCTCGCCGGGGTGGTCCGCGAAGCGATCGAGTCCATCGAGCCGACCGCCGACGCCAAGCAAGTGACGGTTCACGCGGAGCTGGGACCCGACCTCGGGGTGGTCCGGGCCGATCCGGACCGGCTGCGGCAGATCGTCTGGAACCTGCTGACCAACGCGGTCAAGTTCACGCCCCAGGGTGGGCGGATCGAGGTCGCCCTGCGGCGGCTCAAGGACGAGGTCGAGATCAAGGTTGCCGACACCGGCGCTGGGATCAGCGCCGACTTCCTCCCGGCGGTCTTCGACCGCTTCCGCCAGGGCGACGCCTCGAAGGCGCGCCTGCACGGCGGCGTCGGGCTGGGACTGGCGATCGCCAAGCAGCTGGCCGAGCTGCACGGCGGCACGGTCACTGCCCACAGCCAGGGACCCAACCAGGGCGCGACCTTCGTCGTGCGTTTGCCGCTGCCCAGGGTGGTGGTGGCGCATGCCTCGATGCAGGTGGCGGCCGCCGCACCGGGCAACGGTGACGCGGACGCGGCGCTTCTCCGCGGCCTGACCCTGCTGCTCGTGGAGGACGACGTCGAGAGCCGGCAGGCGCTGGTCGTGCTCCTGGGCCGGGCCGGGCTCAAAGTCGTCGAGGCCGGCACCGCGGCCGCGGCGCTGGAGTCGTTCGACGCCTCGCCGCCGGACCTCATCGTCAGCGACATCAGCCTGCCCGGCGAGGACGGCTATGCGCTGATCCGCCGCATCCGGGCGCGCGAGGTGCAGTCGGGATCGGTGCCGGTGCCGGCCGTCGCCCTCACCGCTTATGCCGGCGAGGGCGACCGCCGGATGGCGCTCGAGGCGGGCTACCAGCAGCACGTCGGCAAGCCGATCGGTCCGGACGAGCTGCTGGTCGAGCTGCGGGCGGTGGTCCGGCGCGGGTGACTCCGGCGCGCCTGGGGGGCGCCGCCGCGCTTGCGCAGGCCGGCCCGTAACGCTGCTCCGATGTCCCGCGCCGTTGGCGGCGGCGCACAAAAGATGATATGCATGGTCACAAATAGAATCTCCCGTCCTCCGGGGCGTGAAAGGAGAGCCGACACCGTGAGCGAAATCGAGAGCCGAGGCTATGTGAATCCGGACGTGCTGGTGTCCACCGACTGGGTGTCCCAGCACCTGCAGGACCCGCAGATCCGCATCGTCGAGTCCAACGAGGACCCGCTGCTCTACGGCACCGGCCACATCCCGGGTGCGGTCGAGATCGACTGGACGCGCGACCTCAACGACCAGGTGCGGCGCGACTACCTCGATCATCAAGGCTTTTCGGCGCTGATGCAGCGGCTGGGGATCGGGAAGGACACCACCGTCGTCTTCTACGGCGACCGCAACAACTGGTGGGCGACCTATGCCTACTGGGTCTTTCAGCTCTTCGGCCACGCCAAGGCCAAGATCATGGACGGCGGCCGCATCAAGTGGACGAAGGAGAACCGCCAGCTGAGCCGCGAGGTGCCGCAGTATCCGCCCGCGGACTACCAGGCGAAGGCGCGCGACGACAAGAAGATCCGGGCCTTCCGCGAGCAGGTGCTGGACCACCAGAAGGCCAAGGGGCGGTTGATCGACGTGCGCAGCCCGGCCGAGTACACCGGCGAGCGGCTGCACATGCCGGAGTACCCGAACGAGGGAGCGTTGCGCGGCGGCCACATCCCGGGCGCCGCCAACGTGCCCTGGGCGCGGGCGG
Organism: Thermoanaerobaculia bacterium; assembly: GCA_035544375.1. GTDB lineage: Bacteria > Acidobacteriota > Thermoanaerobaculia > Multivoradales > UBA5704 > JASLEW01. Next base: position 278 of record DATKFK010001153.1, on the reverse strand, counting down.
TGAATCCCGACGACGGCACCTTCAAGCCGGCCTCCGACCTGAAGGCCATCTACGAAGGGGAGGCGCGCCTGTCGCCGCAGGCCGACGTCGTCGTCTATTGCCGGATCGGCGAGCGCAGCAGCCACACCTGGTTCGTGCTCACCCACCTGTTGGGCTATCCGAAGGTCCGCAACTATGATGGCAGCTGGACGGAGTGGGGCAACCTGGTGGGGGTGCCGATCGAGCGTTGAGGCGGCTTCGGGCCGCCGGGATCCGTGACCATGCCGCAGCTCCCCGGA
>DATKFK010001152.1:0-4680 GCA_035544375.1 Thermoanaerobaculia bacterium | reverse complement strand
AGTGCGACCTTCCTCTGGCGACGCTCGATCAGCGCCTGGCCGGAGCCACCGGTCCTCGCTGCCGCTTCCTTCTGCCGCCCTCGTCTTAGATTGCCAAGGGGCCGGCCAGAAGGGCCTGCTTGAACTGGCCCTGAGCCGAGTAGGCGCGCATCAAGGCGGCGTGGGCCTGCCTACACCAGTCCCGCCATCTGCTCGAGGTCGATGTTCCCCCCCGAGACGAGCGCGACGACCCGCTCTCCCGGGGAGACCCGGACCTTGCCGGCGAGGAGCGCCCCGGTGGCCGCGGCGCCGGAGGCCTCGACGTAGAGCTTGGCCCGCGTGAGGAGGAGGCGCATCCCCTCCTTGATCTCGTGCTCGGTGACGGTGACGACGTCGTCCACGGCCTCGCGGGCGATGGCGAGGGGGAGGGCGCCGACGAAGGGGGGCGTCATGCCGTCGGCCAGGGTCGCCGGCCGGGTCACCGGAACCGGTTTGCCGGCGGCGAGCGCCGGGCCGAGACCGGGGCCGGCCTCCAGCTCGACAGCGACCACGCGGACCCGGGGTTGGCTCCCCTTGATGGCGGAGGTCACGCCGCCCAACAGGCCGCCCCCTCCCACCGGCACGATCACCAGGTCGACGTCGGGCAGGTCCTCGAGGATCTCCAGGCCGGTCGTCCCGGAGCCGGCGAGCAGGACCGGGTCGTCGAAGGGGTGGACGAAGGTCAGGCCGCGCGCCTCCCGGACCTCGTTCAGCTTGTCGAAAAGGGTCGGCCGGTCGGGATGGAGGACGATCTCGGCGCCGTAGCCGCGCACCGCGTCGATCTTCGACTGCGGCGCGTCGGCCGGCATGACCACGATGGCCGAGCACCCCGCGACGCGCGCCGCCCAGGCAACGGCGGCGGCGTGGTTTCCGGCCGAGACGGTGACCAGGCCGCGCGCGCGTTCGTCGCCGGAGAGCGACAGGACCCGGTTCAGGGCGCCCCGCGCCTTGAACGAGCCGGTCTTCTGGAAGCTCTCACACTTGAGGTAGAGCCGCACTCCGACCCGCTCCCCGAGCTGGAGGCTGGAAAACAAAGGGGTGTGATGGATGGAGCCAGCAATGCGACGCGCGGCGGCCCGAAGGTCGGTCAGGGGGATCATGCCGTGGATTTTAGAGGAGCTCGAGCCAAGGGAATGCGGCCGGTGTCGCGAAGGTCGGCGCCCGCCAGTTCCGACCGGTCGCTGCGGCTGCCTTGCAGCTCCGCAGCGCGCTGATCCAGCTCGGAAGCCGCTGCCAGCCGAACTGGTCGAGTGGATACGACCGCTGCCGGCCTTGGCCGGGGCGCGCCGTCAGGAAAGCGGCGAGCCAGCAGCAGCCGGTGAGGTTGCAAGCGCTGGTATGCTGATATACCATTGCCGGGAACGGCGGTCCAGCCGCCTCGCGGCCTGCCCGGACCTGCAATCGGCAGGCTCCGGGACGGATCGGAGCTCGAGGGCCAATCCATGATGCCGACGCCTTTTCGGTTCACTGGCACGACGGCTCGCTTGGCGGCGGCGCTCGGAGTCGCCGCGCTGCTCGCCGGCCAGGGCGCGGCGTCCGCGCAGAACCTCGTGGTCAATCCTGATTTCGACACCAGCCTGAACGGCTGGGTGGTCACCGACATGGTGTCCTGGGACGGCACCCTGGACGCCGGCGCCTCCCCCGGATCGGGCTCGGCCAAGGGGGTCTTCGATGCGCCGGCGGCCACCCAGCTCTACCCCGTCATCTCCCAGTGCCTCCCGCTCGATATCGGGACCACCTACCACTTCGGCGGCGACATCTTCATTCACCCGGGCAATACGGCGCCAGGCAGCGCCTTCTACTCGGTGATCCCCTTCCCGACCGCCGACTGCTCGGGACCGCCGCCCCCGGGAGGGCCATTCGGCACGACGCCGCCGGTGACCGCCGCGGGCTCCTGGAACCATTCCGTCGCGGCCTTCTCCAACACCTTTGCGTCGTCGGCGGTGCTGGCGGCCTACCTGGCGCCGCAGAGCGGAGGCATCTTCACGGCAAGCTTCGACGACGTGGTCCTGGCGCCGGGGGCCCTGACCTGTACCCCCGACCCGCACACCCTCTGCTTGCTGGGATCGCGCTTCAGCGTCGCCGCCACCTTCGACACCGGCGGCAACCCGAGCAGCGCCCAGGCGGTGCCGATCGGCAGGAGCGGTTATTTCTGGTTCTTCGATGCGGGCAACGTCGAGGTGCTGGTCAAGATGGTCGACGGTTGCAGCCTGAACGGTGCCTTCTGGTTCTTCGCCGCGGGGCTCACCAACGTCCACGTGACGATCACCGTCGCCGACACCCAGACCGGCGCCATCCAGATCTACACCAACGCGCAGAGCACGCCCTTCCAGCCGATCCAGGACACCTCGGCCTTCGCCTGCCCATGAGAGCGGCGGCGGGCTCCTCGCCGCCACGCCCCTCTGTCCCGATCGCGACCCCTGATCGACCGTCAAGGAGGACAAGAGCCGATGGGTGGACAGTAGGTGTTGAAACCGTCACAAGTGATGTAGCGCAGGTGCTCCGTACACGAGACGTTGCCGGAACAGCTGATCTCGACGTAGCCGCCGCCGCAGACACACTCCTTGGTGATCGTGCAGCTGCTCAGCAAGGCAGGCCCGGGAACCTTGGCCGGCATGACCTCCGAGGCAGCGGTGGTTGGCTGTAGCGATGTAGCGGCGGCAGCAGGTGCCGCGGCACCGGAAGGTCGACTGGCGCCGGGTTCCACGGCCCAGGTGGCAGCGCCAACCAGCGTCAAGGCGGCAGCGGCGAGAAGGAGGTGCATTCTTTTTTTCATGATCTTCTCCTCATTTTGTTTAATAATATACTAGGAAATTGTCGCAATCAAGTCGCCAGGATCAGGGGGTAGGCGGGATGGCACGGCAGTGCTCCATTCTTGTGTTGCTGGTCCCGATGGAGCACTCTCCGCGAGCTCCCTGGACGCCAAGCGGGATGGCGTCGTATACGGTTGGCAAGCTTACCAAGGAGAACCCATGCGTCCCGCCGCCCTGAGGTTCCCGCGTTTCGCTCCCGCTGCCGTGGGTGCGCTGGCATTGACGCTCGCCGCCGGCCCCCGGCCGGCCGCGGGCGGCGTCAACTTCTGGACGCCGATCGGACCCGACGGCGGGTCGATCAACGCCCTGGCCGCCTCCCCGGCGCAGCCGGGGCTGCTCTACGCGGGCAGCAGCGACGGCTCCGGCCTGTACCGCAGCGAGGACGGCGGCGCCTCCTGGGTGCGGGTGAGCCGCGGCCTCGACGTCTTCGTCACGGCGGTGCTTGCCGATCCGCAGGCCCCGGCCACCGTCTATGTGCTCGCCGACTTACACCTCTGGAAGAGCCTCGATGCCGGAGCGACCTGGACGGAGGCCCCGCCGCCGGAGCGCCAGGTCGGCATCGAGTCGCTGGCGATCGATCCGCGGACGCCGGCAATCCTCTATGCCGGCACCACCTCCGGGGTTTGGAAGAGCGCCGACGGCGGCGCCACCTGGACGAAGCTCCCTGCCGGCGACGGATACGTCACCGCGATCGCCGTCGATCCCTCGACCCCGTCCACGGTCTACGCCGTCGCCCTGTCCCGCGGCAGCCTGCTGCGGAGCGCCGACTCCGGCGCGACCTGGGCGGAGAGAGGCGCCGGGCTACCGCTTGCAAGGGCTGACGGCTTCACGCCGGTGCAGCTCGCCGTCGATCCCGCGGCGGTGCCGGGCACGGTGTACGTCTCATTTCAGGCCTTCGGCGTGGGGCTCAACTTCCGCAGCGCCGATGCCGGCGGCAGCTGGACACAGGCCGCCCCCGACGGCTACCCGCTGGCGGTGGGACAGGGCGTGATCTATGCCGGCACGGTGAAGAGCACCGATGGCGGCGCCACCTGGACCGCGGCCGCGGCGGCGCCGGGCAAGCCGCTGGTGCTCGCTGCCGCGCCGGGTTCGGCCACCACGCTCTACGCCGGCACCTTGCAGCGCGGCGTCTTGAAGAGTGGCGACGCCGCCGTGACCTGGCAGGCGGCGAGCAGCGGCCTCACCGCCACCTCCGTGGTCGCGCTGGCGATCGACCCCCTGGACCACGAAGTCCTCTATGCGTCCGTGGCCCGCGCCGCGCAGGGTCCCGGCGTGCTCAAGAGCAGCAACGGCGGCGAGCAGTGGCAGCTCGTCGGTTCGCCCTTCGGGGCCGACTCCCCGGAACAGCTCGTCATCGACCCGGAGACGCCGGCCACCCTCTACGCCGTCTGGCGGCGGGGAGTCGCCAAGAGCACCGACGGCGGCAACAACTGGGAGGTCCTGGGGGGGAGCCGCAGCTTCGGAGCGAACCAGCTGGCGATCGACCCCGTCCATCCCTCCACCCTCTACGCCGTCGGCATCAACGGCGATTGCTCGGCCCTCAAGAGCACCGACGGCGGCAACAGCTGGAGCTGCTTCGGCATCGCCGGCGCGTACTTCGAAACGATCTACGTCGCCCCGGGTACGCCCTCCACGCTGTATGCCTTCGGCTTCTTCGAGGACCCTCACGATACGCTGCTCTTCGGCCTCTTCAAGAGCGCCGACGCCGGCCTGACCTGGAAGCGCGTCGACGCCGGGCTGCACACCAACGGCGGCCGCAACGCCTTTTTCTTCACCCTGGCGATCGATCCTACCGATGCCAACCGGGTCTTCGTGAGTGTGCTCAAAGGGGTCTTCCGCACCACCGACG
>DATKFK010001151.1:0-2709 GCA_035544375.1 Thermoanaerobaculia bacterium | reverse complement strand
AGATCGTCTCCCGGGCGCGCGAGGCCGGGCTCGACCTCAGCGTGCGCCTGATCTTCGAGCACCAGACGATCGGCGCGCTGCGGCCGCAGGTGCTGCCGCTCGCCCCGGGCGCGGCGCCGCCGTCCTCGGCGCCGCGAGGTCCGGCGCCGTTGACGCCCTCGCAGCACTGGTTCCTGGCGCGCGGCGCGCCGCGGCCGCAGCACTGGAACCTGTCGCTGCTGCTCGCGACCTCGCCCAGCTTGCTGCCGCGGCTGCTGGCGGCGGCCGTGGCGAGCGTCGAGGCGCACCACGAGGCGCTCCGGCTGCGCTTGTCGGCGGCCGGCTGGGAACCCGCGGCCGGGCAGCGGCCGGCGGCGTTTCACCGCATCGACCTGTCGGCGCTGGCAGCCGGCCGGCGCGCCGCCGCCGTCGAGCAGGCCGCCGCCGCCGTGCAGCGCAGCCTCGACCTCGGCCGCGGGCCGCTCTTCCGGGCCGCTTTCTTCGAGCTGCAGCGCGGCGAGCGGGGGAGGCTGCTCCTGGTGCTCCATCACCTCGTCGGCGACGCCCGCTCGCTGCGGCTGCTGGTCGAAGACCTCGAGCTGGCCTATCGCCAGCTGGCCGCCGGCCGGCCGCCGTCGCTCCCGCCCGTCACCGCCCAATTCCGCCGCTTCGGCGAGCTGCTGGCGGAGCGGGCGGCCGCTGCCGAGACGCAGCGCGAGCTGGCTTACTGGACGGCGCCGCGGTGGCCGCGTGCGGCGGCCGGCGATCCCGTCGCGCCGGCCCCGGCGCGCGCCACCGCGGTGGTGTCGCGGACCCTGCCGGCGGCGGCCTCGGCGCGGTTGGTGCGCGACCTGCCGCGGGCGATCCGGGGAGATGTCGCCGCGGCGCTGCTCGCGGCGCTGGCACTGGCCATGTCCCGCGGCGGCGAGGCGAGGCGGCTGCTCGTCGACCTGGAGGTGGATGGGCGGGAGACCGGCCTCGGCCTCGACCTGTCGCGGACCGTGGGCTGGTTCACCGTGGTCTACCCGTTGCTGATCGAGCTCGACGCCGAGACGACGCCGGCGGCGGCGCTGGGGCGCGTGCAGGAGCAACTGCGGGCGGTGCCCGGCCACGGCCTTGGCCACGGGCTGCTGCGCCATCTGGCGGGCGACGGCGCGCGGCGGGCGCTGGCCGCGCTGGCGCCGGCCGAGGTGGTCTTCCTGCACCTGGGGGAGTTCGACCCCGTCCGCCCGGCGGCGCCGGCCGGCGCCGGCTGCCCGCCCTTCGAGGCCGCGGCAGAGCCGGTTGGCGAGGAACAGGACCCGCAGACGCCGCGCAGCCACCCGCTGCAGGTGATGAGCCTGCTGCAGGGCGGTTGCCTGGGAATCCATTTCATGTTCAGTCCCGATCGCCACCGCGCTGCCGAGATCGAAGCGCTCGCCGACCGCTTCCTGGCCGCCCTCGAAGAGCTGCTGTGCCAACTGCTCGCCAGCGGCGAGAAGGCCTATACACCGTCCGATTTTCCGCGCACCCGACTCAGCCAGGAAGACCTCGACGAGATCGTCAGCCAGCTGCAGCGCTAGGCGCCGGGAAGAGCGGGGCGAGGAGCCGGTTTCCACGATGAAGAAGCCCGAGATCGAAGACATCTACCCGCTGTCGCCGATGCAGCGGGGCATGCTGTTCCACGCGCTCTACGAGCCGGGCGCCGGCGTCTACCTGCAGCAGGTCTCCTGCACGCTGCCCGCCGGCCTCGACGTGGCGGCTTGGCAGGAGGCCTGGAACGAGGTGGTGAAGCGCCATGCCGCGCTGCGCACCAGCCTGGTCTGGAAGCGCCGCGAGCAGCCGCTGCAGGTCGTCCTGCGCCGGGTCGAGCTGCACTGGCAGGAGCTCGACTGGTCACGGGCGGCGGCTGCCGAGCAAACGCTCCTCGAGGAGGCTTGGCGGAGCGCCGACCTGCAGGCCGGCCTGCCCCTGGAACGCGCGCCGCTCATGCGTTTCACCCTGGCGCGCCTCGGCGGCGGGGGCTGGCGGTTCCTGTGGAGCGTGCACCACCTCGTGGTCGACGGCTGGTCGGTGGCGCTGGCGCTGGGGGAGGCGCAGGAGACCTACGCGGCGCTGCGCCGCGGCCTGCTGCCGCCGGCCGCCCCGGCGCCGTCGTACGGCGAGTACGTGCACTGGCTCGAGCGCCTCGATCCGGCGGCGGCCGAGGCGTTCTGGCGCGCCGAGCTCGGGGGCTTCGCGGCGCCGACGCCGCTCGGCGTCGAGCGGGCGGCGGCCGGCGCCGCGGCGGCGCCGGGCGGGGCAGGTTGGGAGAGTGCCGAAGCGGTGCTGCCGGCTGCCGCGTCGGCCGCCCTGCGCGAGCTGGCGAGAGGCTGGCGGCTGACCCTGAGCACCGTCATCCAGGGCGCCTGGGCGTACCTGCTCGGCGCCTACGGCGGCGGCGACGACGTGGTGTTCGGTTTGACGGTCTTCGGCAGGCCGCCGGAGCTGCCGGACTCCGACCGCATCGTCGGCCTGTTCATCAACACCTTGCCGGTGCGGGTGCGGCTGCGCCCGGCAGAGCCGCTGCGCGCCTGGCTCGAGGAGCTGCAACGGCGGGGCGCGCGGCGCGGGGAGTTCCAGCACGCACCGCTCTCCGATCTCCAGGGATGGTCTGCCGTGCCCCGCGGCCGGCCCCTGTTCGAGAGCCTGCTGATCCTCGACAGCGCCGGCAAGGTGGGCCCGGGCGGGGGCGGCGAGGACGGCGACCTC
>DATKFK010001150.1:0-2680 GCA_035544375.1 Thermoanaerobaculia bacterium | reverse complement strand
GCTGCTCCGCGTTCAAGGTCTCCAGAAACGGCAGCAGCGCCGTTCCGACCGCGGTCTGATAATCGCGGCGGTTGTTCGCGTACTCGGCGAAGAGCGTTGTGAGCTTCTGGGCGTCCGGCTTCGGCTGGGCAAGCTCGTCCCAGATCTGCTGGCTGATCTTGAGGTTGTTTTCCCTGAGCTCAGTCTCCTTGCTGCGCACGACCTGGAGAAAACCCTGGAAGGCTTTGCGCTGATCCGGAGCGAGATCCAGCTCGCGGCCCAATGCAATCAACGGCGGTGTCGGCCTGACGAACTTGCTGTAGAGCAGGCCGCCGATGAAGAACACGTTGAGCGCGAGCGAGAGGGCAAGCCCCACCTTCACGAGCCGGCCCTTGGACGAAGGGGGGCTCGTGCCCTCGAGGGGCGCGCTCATGAGCTGGCTTCCTCTCCCAAGCTTGAGAAGATGCCGGTCGGCGTATCGAACAGATCCTGGCTCAGGGCCGCCGACTGATCGCCGCTCAGCAGACTGGTATAGGCGTCCGTGCCGAGGGCGAACCCGACCAGACTGGCCACCATGAGGCTGGCCGCCACCGCCATCCGGGCAAATGCCGCGCGCCAGCTGGGCAGTGGCTTCCCGGGGTGGCGGAAGGGCACAACCTTGGCTCCGGGCACTAGACCCATCGCTCGGAGGAGCGCTGCTTCAGAAGCCTGGGCCGACGCCCGGCCACCCTCCCGGGCGGCGAGCACGTCCGTGAGCGTCTCGGGATGGAGAGCCAGCCAAGCCTCGACGTCCTCGGCGGCCGTCTCCGTAAGCCGGTGCTCGGCATAGGCGGCCAGCAGCAAGGGGTCGGGCGCTGGCACAGCCTCGCCCGCGGCGTTAACCACCGCCGTCCGCCAGTGCCGCCAGAGGGTGGTTTCCTCAGCCCTGTCCATCGGTTCCGTCATGGCCGCTTCCCTTTATCATCTAGGCGCGGTTTCCCCGCAATATCCCCGAAGCCTGCCCCTCATTGGCGCTCCGGCCCAAAGTGGGCGCGCAGCTTCAGCATGGCCTTGTGGTGGGTGCTGCGCACCGTCTGCGGATCGACATTGAGCGTCTTGGCGATCTCCGCCACGTCCATATCGCGCTCGTAAAGCAGGGTGAGCACCAATTGCTGGCGGGCCGAGAGCAGGTCCTTGGGGAGCTTCAGGGGCTCGGAATGCACGTCGACCACCGCGAGCAGGCGCTCCGGGACATCCTCCAGCGTGGATTGCGGCGGCCGATGCCGCCGCTGCATGTCCCGGGCGGTGCTGCGCGCCACGATGGTGAGCCAGGTCGACAAACCCGCGCGGGCGGGATCGTAGGTCTTCAAGAGCCGGAAATCGTCCTTGCAGAGCCGGACGAAGACCTCCTGCAGCACATCCTCCGCCTCGGTGCCCTCGCGCAACAGGCTGCGCACACCGGAAAGGATGAGGCCGGCGTACCTGCGGACGAACCCGTCCCAGGCCCCCTTGTTGCCCGCGACCAGCGAGCCGAGATCAATGCCGTCCGCCACCCGCTCTCGCCTCGTTCATGCTAGGGCACGGGGACCGGTGATCATCATCCAGCGGTCATGTGATTGGAGCGGTCGCAGGCTAGCCTTGTTATGAGGCGCTCAAGCAAGCTTTGCAAAGAAGTCGTTGCCCTTGTCGTCGACGACGATGAAGGCGGGGAAATTCTCGACCTCGATGCGCCAGATCGCCTCCATGCCGAGTTCGGGATATTCCAAGATCTCGACCTTCTTGATGCAGTCCTGCGCCAGGCGTGCTGCGGGGCCGCCGATCGAGCCCAGGTAGAACCCGCCGTGCTTGCGGCAGGCCTCGCGCACCTCGGCGCTGCGGTTGCCTTTGGCGAGCGTCACGAGGCTGCCTCCCGCCGCCATGAACCGGTCGACGTAGGAATCCATGCGGCCCGCGGTGGTCGGCCCAAACGAGCCCGAGGCGAAACCCTTGGGCGTCTTGGCCGGACCCGCGTAATAGATCGGATGGTCCCGCACATACTGCGGGAGCTCCTCGCCGCGCTCGAGCCGTTCTTGCAGCTTTGCGTGCGCGATGTCGCGCGCCACGATCAGCGTGCCCGTCAGCGACAGCCGGGTCTTGATCGGATATTGCGAGAGGGTGCGGCGGATCTCCGCCATCGGCCGCGTGAGGTCGAGCCGCACCACCGGGCCGCCGAGCCTCGCCTCGTCGATCTCCGGCAGGTACTTCGCGGGGTTGGTCTCCAGCTCCTCGAGGAAGACGCCCTCGGCGGTGATCTTGCCGAGGATCTGCCGATCGGCGGAGCAGGAGACGCCGATCCCGATGGGGAGGCTGGCACCGTGGCGCGGCAGACGGATCACCCGCACGTCGTGGCAGAAATATTTGCCGCCGAACTGGGCGCCGATGCCGGTCTCGCGGGTGAGCCGCAGCACCTCCGCCTCGAAGTCCTTATCGCGGAATGCCTGACCGAACTTATTTCCGGCGGTGGGCAAGGTATCAAGATAGCGGCAGCTCGCGAGTTTTACCGTCTTGAGCGTCAGCTCCGCCGAGGTGCCGCCGATCACGATCGCGAGGTGATAGGGCGGGCAGGCCGCAGTGCCCAGCGTGCGGATCTTCTCGTCCACGAATTTTGTCAGCGATTTAGGATTGAGCAGCGCCTTCGTCTGTTGGAACAAGAAGGTCTTGTTGGCGGAGCCGCCGCCCTTGG
>DATKFK010001149.1:0-6391 GCA_035544375.1 Thermoanaerobaculia bacterium | reverse complement strand
GGCTCGTCGACGTAGCCGGAGAGCACATACGTCACCGTGTCGGGAAAGTGGGTGGTGACGAAGCGGATCAGGCGAATGCCGTCCAGGCCTCCGAGCTCGGAGACCGAGAGATCGGCGATCACGACGTCGAAGCGCAAGCCCTTGAGCAGCGCCTCGGCTGCCTCGATCTCGCGGCAGGTCGTTAGCAGCACGCCAGGGGCCCGCAAGCAAACCGCCAGCATGTCGAGCACGATCGACTCGTCGTCCAGGACCAGGACGCGAAGCACGCCAAGAGTATAGCGGTATCGGGTGTCGGCGGAGAGGTCAGCGGGCGGGCTTGCCGGCCCGCACGAACGCTCCCATGACGCGGCCCTCGACCTCCGCCGCCAGGCTGTCGGCGTCGAGACCGGCGCCGGCAAGGAGCTCCCGGGCGTCCTCGAGCCGGTAGACGCGGGTCGGCTCGATCTCGGGGTTCTCGAAGCCGATCTCGGCCAGCAGGTCCTTGAACTCCGACTCCTCGAGGGCGCCGGCGACGCACCCGACCCACAGCTCCATGCTGCGGCGCACCGCCGGCGGCAGGGAGCCGCGGACCACCACGTCGGACACCGCGAAGCGCCCGCCCGGGCGCAGCACCCGGAACGCCTCGGACAGCACGCGCCGCTTGTCGCCCGACAGGTTGATGACGCAGTTCGAGATCACCACGTCGACGGAGGCGTCGGGCAGCGGGATCGCCTCGATCTCGCCGCGCAGGAACTCGACGTTCGCAACCCCGGCACGGCGCTGGTTCTCGCGCGCCAGCGCCAGCATCTCGTCGGTCATGTCGAGCCCGTAGGCCTTGCCGGTGGGGCCGACCCGGCGCGCCGACAGCAGGACGTCGATGCCGCCGCCGGAACCCAGGTCCAGGACCACCTCGCCGGGAGCGAGCTCGGCCAGGGCGGTCGGATTGCCGCAACCCAGCGAGGCGCGCAGCGCTTCGGGCGGGATTGCCGACGTCTCCTCGGCGCCGTAGAGGTTCGAGGTGATGGGATCGCTGCCGCCGGCTCCGGCGGTGCAGCCGCAACCGCCGGCGGCGGCCGCGGACGGGCCGCAGCACGCCGCCGGCGTGGCGCCATCCTGCACCGAGAGGGCGGCGCGCCCGTATTTCTCCTGCACCAGGCCCTTCAGACCATCGTCGACGCTCATCGCTGCTCCTTTCGACTGAATGCCGGTCCGGACCCTTGGGTCCGGCCGATTGCCATGACATCCGGGGCACCCGCGTCATCTGCGCAGCAGCCCGCGCCGCCGCCGCCAAGGGGTTCGGGCTGCCCGCAGCAGGGAACGGCCGCCGGGGGCACCCGGTTCAGGAACTCCTCGATCTCGCGGAATGCCTCCGGGTCGAGCGCGTAATACGACCAGCGGCCCTGGCGCCGGTGGGAGATCAGGCCCGCATCCTTGAGCACCTTGAGATGAAACGACAGCCGGGACTGGGCCAGGCCCAGGCAGGCGGTCAGCTCGCAGACGCAGCGCTCCCCCCCGCGCAGGAGATCCAGGATGCCCAGCCGGATCTCGTCGCCCAGGGCGTAGAAGCGCCGCGCCAGCAGCTGCCGCTGGGCCGGAAGCTGCGCGTCGAGGGACCGGGCCGGGGCCGTCATGAGGGCACCTTACATCAAGAATTATTGATGTGTCAAGATGGCCGAGAGGCGGAGAAGAAGCCGGGAGACCGAGACCGAAAGGAGCGAGGGGACCAAGGGAGCGAGGGACCAAGGGCGGGGAACCAACGGACCGAGGGACCAAGGGACCGAGAGGCCCAGAGGCCGAGAGATAAGATCCGGCGTGATGAAGCCGACATCCCTGCTGGCCCGCCTCGAGGTCGTCCTCCAGATGATCAAGTTCGAGCACACCCTGTTCGCGCTGCCCTTCGCCTTCATGGGCATGCTGCTGGCGGCGGGAGGGTGGCCGCCGTGGCGGACGGTGGGATGGATCGCGGCGGCGATGGTCGGAGCGCGCAGCGCCGCGATGGGGTGGAACCGCCTGGTGGACCGGCGCATCGACGCCGTCAACCCGCGAACCGCCGGGAGAGCGCTGCCGGCGGGGCAGGTGACGCCCGCCTTCGTCGCGGGCTTCGTGGCGGCGAGCGTGGCGCTGCTGGTCGTGGCGGCCTGGCAGCTCAACCCCCTCGCCCTGGCGCTGTCGCCGGTGGCGATCGCGGTCGTGTTGCTCTATTCCTACACCAAGCGCTTCACCTGGGCGTCGCACCTGGTTCTTGGCCTGGCGCTCGCCGGCGCGCCGCTAGGGGCCTGGATCGCGGTGCGCGGCGACGTCGGCGCCCCGCCGCTGGTGCTGGGGGGCGCGGTGCTGCTGTGGGTGGCCGGCTTCGACATCCTCTACGCGTTGCAGGACCTGGACTTCGACCGCCGCGCCGGGCTGTTCTCGGTGCCGGTGCGGTTCGGCGTGCGGGGGGCGCTCTGCATCTCGGCGCTGCTGCACGCCGCGATGCTCCTGTTGCTGGCGTGGCTGCCGCGGCTCTACCAGGCTCCTGGGCAGGCTCCCCGGCAGCTGCTCGGGCTGGGCCTCGCCTACTGGGTAGGATGGGCGGGCTGCCTGGCGTTGATCTCCTACCAGCACGCGGTGGTGCGCCCCGGCGACCTCTCGCGCCTCGACGCCGCCTTCTTCCAGGCCAACGGCGCCCTGTCGGTCTGGCTCTTCGGCGCCACGGCAGTTGCTATACTCTGGCCTTGAGAGGGGGAAGGTTGCCCATGGAAGCAGCGAGCGCGAGCGCCGGCAGCCGGGCCAGGTCGGCCGCGGGCACGTTGGCGGAGGCGGAGGCGTCGGCGACCGCCCCGACCGCCCCGCAACCGGCCCGGGCGACCGGCAGGCGCGCCTGGGACCCGATCGAGGGCCTCGAACCGGCCGCTTTCCCGGCGCAGCTGCGGGAGATCGCGGGCAAGGTCCGCGACGGCGTGCGGCTCGACGAGGCCGACGCCCTGACCTGCCTGACCACGCCGCACCTCCTCCACCTCGGGCGGCTGGCCGACGCGGTGCGGCGCCAGATCAACGGCACCGTCACCTACTTCAACGTCAACCGGCACATCAACCCGACGAACGTCTGCGTCTACACCTACAACTGCAAGTTCTGCAGCTTCGCGGCGCTGCCGGGCGAGGCGCACGCCTGGCAGATGAGCCACGAGGAGGTCTACGCGCACGCCCGCGATCAGGGCGGTAACGACGTCACCGAGTTCCACATCGTCGGCGGTCTCCACCCCGACCTGTCGCTCGACTGGTACCTCGAGATGATGCGCGGCCTCAAGGAGCGCTTCCCCAAGGCCCACCTCAAAGCCTTCACCGCCATCGAGATCGGCTGGTTCGCCAAGCGCGAGAAGCTGTCGCTCGAGGAGGTGCTGCGCCGCCTGCGCGACGCCGGCCTGGGCTCGCTGCCGGGCGGCGGCGCCGAGATCTTCCACCCCGACGTCCGCGAGATCATCTGCGACGGCAAGCTCGACGCCGAGGAATGGATCGAGGTGCACCGGGTCGCCCACCGCATGGGCATCCGCAGCAACTGCACCATGCTCTACGGCCACGTCGAGAAGCCCGAGCACAAGGTGGACCACCTGCTGCGCCTGCGCAACCTGCAGGACGAGACCGGCGGCTTCAACGCCTTCATCCCGCTCGCCTACCACCCCGAGAACAACTACCTTGGGCTCAAGTACCACACCACCGGCCACGACGACCTGCGGCACATCGCCGCCTCCCGCCTGGTGCTCGACAACATCCCCCACATCAAGGCGTACTGGGTGATGGTGACACCGAAGCTGGCCCAGGTGGCGCTGCGTTTCGGCGCCGACGACATGGACGGCACCATCGTCGAGGAAAAGATCTACCACATGGCCGGCGCCGGCACCGCCCAGCAGCTCAGCCGCACCGAGCTCGAGCGGATCGTGCGCGAGGCAGGCTTCACGCCGGTCGAGCGCGACACGCTCTACAACCCAGTCACCCCAGCAGCTGCCGCGGTTTGAGCCCCCAGGCGCCCGACACCCTGGGGTTTCACTACCTGGCGGTCGACGGCCCGATCGGGGTCGGCAAGACCACCCTGGTGGAGATGCTGACCCGCCACTTCGAGGGCGTGAAGATCCTCGAGGACGTCGACAACCCGTTCCTCTCCGATTTCTACCGCGACCGGCCCGGGGCGGCTTTCCAGACCGAGCTGTACTTCCTGCTGTCGAGGTACAAGCAGCAGCGCGAGCTCGCTCAGCGCGGGCTGTTCGACCGCCTGCTGGTTTCGGACTACACCTTCCAGAAGAGCCGCATCTTCGCCTACCTCAACCTCTCCGACGACGAGCTGATGCTGTTCGACAAGCTCTACGCCCTGCTCGAACCGCAGGTCCCGGTGCCGGACCTGGTGCTCTACCTGGTCGCGGACGTCAACACGTGCCTCGAGCGGATTCGCAAGCGGGCGCGCAATCTCGAGAAGCTGATCTCCCAGGAATACCTGGCCGAGTTGATTGACGCCTACAATCACTACTATCATTACTACGTACGGTCCCCGCTGCTGGTGGTCGACACGCGACACCTGAACTTCCCCCAGCGGCCCGAGGACTTCGACGAGCTGCTCCACCGTCTCGCGAAGCCGATGAAGGGGACCGAGTACTTTCAACCGCTTGGATCCCACTAGCCGGGAAGCAGGGCCGCCGGCCCCGCTCCCCGCCGACTGACGGGACCGAGACGGAGACCTCCAGCGCCGGCCGCCCCTGCAACGCGGGGGGCGGCGCGGGGCACCGGCCCCCGACAAGGGGGATGGGCGCGCCGAGGGCCTGATCCCGCGGTACCAGGACAGGCACCTCCACAGGGCGTCGAGCGCGATTCACCGCTCCTCCCCTCATCGCCGCCCACTGCCGGGTACCCCGTGCCCGAGCCGGGTTCGCCCGAGCCCTTCCGTCTCCACAGGCGGAAGGGCTTTTGGTTTTTCTGGAAAGGAGAACCCGATGGGCGCGCAAGGCGAGGTCAAGAACGTTACGGTGCCGTGGGTGGCGTCGGCGCGGCAGCGCGGCGAGGCGCTGGTGATGGTCACCGCCTACGACTACCCCCAGGGCAGGACCGCCGACGCCGCGGGCGTCGACGTCGTGCTGGTCGGCGACTCCCTGGCGATGGTCGTGCTCGGCTACCCCGACACGCTCTCGGTCACCATGGACGAGATGCTGCACCACGCGCGCGCCGTCCGGCGCGGGGTGAAGCGGGCGCTGCTGGTGGCCGACATGCCGTTCGGCTCCTTCCACCTGGGAACCGAGGCGGCGGTCGGCAACGCCATCCGGTTCGTCAAGGAAGCCGGCGCGCAGGCGGTGAAGATCGAGGGCGCCCGGCCCGAGGTGGTGGCGGCGATGGTCAGGGCCGAGGTGCCGGTCATGGCGCACCTGGGCCTGACGCCGCAGTCGGTCCATCGCCTGGGCGGCTTCAAGGTCCAGGGGCGCGAGGAGCAGGCGCGCCAGGCGATCCGCGAGGCCGCGCTGGCGGTCGAGGAGGCGGGCGCTTTCTCGCTGGTGCTCGAATGCGTGCCTGCCGACCTCGCCGCCGAGATCACCGCCGGGCTGGCGATACCCACCATCGGCATCGGCGCGGGCCCGGGCTGCGGCGGGCAGGTGCTCGTCTACCACGACCTGCTGGGTCTCGAGGAGCGGATCGCGCCGCGCTTCGTCCGGCGCTATGCGGAGCTCGGCAAGCTATCCCGCGAGGGCATCGAGCGTTTCGCCGCCGACGTGCGCGGCGGCCGCTTCCCGGCGGCGGAAGAGAGCTATGGCAGCGGGGCGGCGGCGCGGGCGGCCGGGGCCGGGGCCGCCGCCGCCGCGGCGCCCGCCGCCGCCCTCTCCGACATCACGGTGCAGAAGCTGTACGGCTAGGCCAAGCGACGATGCTCTGTGTAAGGGACGCGGCGGCGTTGCGGCACGAGCTGGGGCAATGGCGCCGGCAGGGCGAGACCGTCGGCTTCGTGCCCACCATGGGGGCGCTGCACCAGGGGCACCTGTCGCTGGTGGAGCTGGCGCGCCAGCGGGCGCGGCGGGTGGTGGCGTCGGTGTTCGTGAATCCCACGCAGTTCGGGCCGGGCGAGGACTTCAACCTCTATCCGCGCCAGCTGGGCACCGACTCCATGCTGCTCGAGGGAGCGGGCTGCGACCTGCTGTTCGCGCCCGACGTCGGGACCCTCTATCCGGCGGGCCATTCGACCTTCGTCGATCCCGGGGGGCTGGCGCTGGGCCTGGAGGGCGAGCGGAGGCCGGGTCATTTCCGCGGCGTGGCGACGGTGGTCTGCGCCCTGTTCAACCTGGTGCGGCCCGAGGTGGCGGTGTTCGGCGAGAAGGACGCGCAGCAGCTGGCAGTGGTCCGGCGGCTGGTGCGGGACCTCCACTGCGGCATCGAGATCGTGCCCGGGCCGACGGTGCGCGAG
>DATKFK010001148.1:0-5136 GCA_035544375.1 Thermoanaerobaculia bacterium | reverse complement strand
CAGCCGCAGCCCGGCGATCTCCTCGGTCTCCAGGGGTTGGACCCGGCGGAGCTGACGAATGCCGGTCAGGACGCCGTCGAGCTGCCCGAGGATCAAGACCGGCCTGCGGACGCGGGAGGTCTGCCAGCCCGCCGCCGCTTCCAGCTCCGCCAGCACCTCATCGAACCGATGCCGCAGATCCGCAACCACGTGATCCCCATCCAGGCTGATGCGATGTCCAGCATGGAGCGCCGCGGCAGTCCCGCCGACCAGAACCGCCCCAGGCACCAGCGCCTGCAGGTGACGCTCCGCCGCCAGCAGGCGTTCCCAATCGGATCGCGGCTCCTCGTACATACTTCTCAGCATAGCGCCGACCGACCCGCGGCTGGTGCGCTCCTTCGCCGGGCGGTTTCGTCCGGCCTAAGCTTGGCGAGATCGGCGCGTGAGTCGCGGGCCGCCGAAATGGCGCTCGCCGTCGCGCGCGCGTCTCTTCATGGCACATCTCTTAGATGGCAGGAAAACCTTACAGCCAAGGAGAGGGCGATGAAGAAGAGACTCAAGGCAGGGGTGCGGGTCAAGAAGGAAACGCTGCGCCAGCTGACGCCGGCCGAGGACAAGGAAGTGAAGCAGGCCCAGGGCGGCGTGCTCTGCACCAAATGCATCACGACCTGCCTGGGATGCCGTAACGGCAGCTACGGCTAGTCCGGTTTCAGGTCCGAATCCGGCGAGACAGGCTCATCTGACGCCGTCGGTCCAAGCGGACTGGCGCTCGCCACCGCTGCCATTGCCGAGCTGCGTGGCGACCGGTTGGCGAGGCGCCGCCGGCCGCCTTGAAGGTGGTCGCCGATGTCCGAGCGCCTGAGGAGGTGCGACCCTCAGCGCGCCCGCCGGTTGCCGCGCCGTTTCACGTCGGGCGGCGGGGGCGGCGGAGCGCCGCAGTGGCGGAAGCATGAGATGGTGCAGCACTCGGTGGGAGAGACCGACGCCGTTTCGGTGCCGCCGCCAATGAGGGCAAGATCCTCCGAAGTCAAGCGGCGCAGGGTCTCCTTGGCCAGAGTCACGCGCTTCCGGGTCTTCATCTGCTGTCTCCTTCCTGGATGCCTGCACTCCTTTTGGGAGTGAGGCGTTGGTGGCCGTCCGAGGAGACGAGGCGCCATCGCGACGCGGTCCGGACGCCAAGGCATGGGACCGCCGTGCCTGCCACGCCTCCTGGAGCGTCGTGCGACGACACCGGCTCCGCGAGACATCGGACATCGGGGATAGACTGGCCGAGGACATCGAACCCCTCGCTCACCGAGGAGTCGACAGCATGGCCAGAGGATGGGAGAGCAAGTCCGTTGAAGAGCAGCAGGTCGGCGGCGCCCGCGCCGCCGACCAGGGCGAGGACCTGACCGCCGAGGAGCGCCGGCGCCGCGAGCGGCTCCGCGACCGCGAGCTGTCGCGCCAGCGTGTCCTCGAGGAGCTCGCCGTCACCCCCTCCGCCGTCCGCCGCGCCGCCCTCGAGCAGGCGCTCGCCTTCCTCGACCAGGAAATCGAGCAGCTCGGCAAGCCGTAGACGCACGGCGCTCAGCGCCGGCTCGTCCAGCGTAGGACGAGCGCCTACACGCGGCGACTCCACCTTCCTACCCCACGTCGGCGGCGCGGCTGATGTTGCCGGCCAGGCGCGGCGGTTAGGCTGCCTTTCGACACTTTCTGAGGAGGCCGCGCCATGCACAAGAGCATTGAGGCCGTTGGCTCGCTGTACGCCGAATACGCCCGGGAGGCCGCCGCCGAGCTCGGCCACCTCATGCTCCTGCTCGGCAGGCTCGAACAGGAGCCGGGCGACCGGGACGTCCTCGAGCAGCTGATGCGCGGGTTCCATGCGTTCGCCGGCTCCGGCGGGACCTTCGGGGTGCCGGCGCTCTCGGCCATCGGTTCGGAAGCGGAGCAACTCATGATGCGCGCGCTCGCCGGCGCGGTGCCTCTCACCGCCGCCGAGCGGCAGCGCCTTGCCGCGCTCACCACGGCCATCGCCGCGCAGCTCGCCGAGCGGCCCCGCGCGGAAGAGCTGGCATGCCGCGAGCCGTCCGTGGCACCCGCGGCCCCGGCCGCACGCCTGGCAGTGCTGGTGGCGGCGGGCGAGGGCACACGCAGGAGCCTGCTGCCTCGCCTGCGGCTGGCAGGCTTCGACGTGCGCGAGGCGCACGGCGAAACCGAGGCGCTCCGCATGATCGAGACGGCGCTGCCGGACGCGGTGATCGCCGACGTCGAGCTGCCGGAGGGCTCCGGGCACCGCCTCGCCGAGGCGGTGCGCCGGCTGCCGCTGGGCAACCAGGTGGCGGTCATCCTGGCGGGCCCGCGGCACGGTCTCTGCGATCACGGCGCCGCGATTTACAGCGGCGCCGACACGGTGCTCGAGCAGCCGGTCGACTGGGAACGGGTGACCCGCCAGGTGATGCAGCTGCACGCCGGCCGCATCAGCGCCGGGCGGGTGCTGACGGTCGACGACAACGCCCGCCACGCGGACCTGGTCCGCGAGATCCTCGAGGCCGAGGGTTACGAGGTCCGCTGGTGCGGCGACCCGCGCCGGTTCGGCGCCGAGCTGGACGCCTTCCATCCCCATCTCGTGCTCATGGACGTGCTGATGCCTGGGACCACGGGCTACGACCTGGTTCGTCTGTTGCGCGGCAACGAACGGTACGCGGGCCTGCCGGTGCTCTTCCTGACCACCCAGGGGCAGATCGCCGCGCGCATTGCCGTGGTGCGGGCGGGGGGTGACGACCACTTCGTCAAGCCGGTGTCGAGGTCCCTCCTGGTGTCGGCGGTGAAGGCGCGCATCGAGCGGAGCCGGCGCATGCAGGACCTGCTCGAGACCGACGGGCTCACCAGGCTGTTGACCCGATCGGCCCTGCTCGATCGGGCGCGTGCGATCGTCGCGGGCGAGCGCACGAACCCGCGGCGGCCGCCGGTCTGGGTGATGATCGACCTCGATCATTTCAAATCGATCAACGACTGCCACGGTCATGCGGCAGGCGATCGCGTGCTTACGGCGGCGGGCAGCCTGCTGCAGCGCCGCCTGCGCACGTGCGACGTCGTCGGGCGGTACGGCGGCGAGGAGCTCACGGTCCTGCTCGAGGGCCTTTCGCCCGACGATGCGCTGCGGCTGGCCGACAGGTTGCGGACCGAGCTCGCGAGCGAGGAGTTCGCGGGGCAGGACGGCAGCCCGCCTTTCCACGCCACCTTCAGCGCCGGGGTGGCACCCCTGTCTCCCGGCATGAGCTGGGAGGACTGGCGGGATGCGGCCGACCGGGCGCTCTACGAAGCCAAGCACGCCGGACGCAATCGGGTGGTGCTGGCCGGCGCTGCCGCTGCCGGCGTGCGGCGGCCCGGCAGGAGCGCCGCGGCATGAACGGACCGGACCGGACGTCGAGACCGGCATCAGGGTGCGGCTCGCCGGCGCGGGCGTGCCGACGATCGCGCAGGACAGCGCCACCTCGGCGGTCTTCGGCATGCCGCGCGCGGCGATCCTGGCTGGCGGTGCCGCGGAGGTGCTGCCGCTAGAGGACATCGGCCCCCGCCTGCTCGCGCTGGCCGCCACCTCGTGCTACCGGCCGTGCGCCCCCAGAGCTGCCACCAGGTCCACCAGCTCCTGGTGCTGGAACGGCTTGCGCAGGTAGGCCGCGGCCCCGGCACGCAGGCAGGCGACGGCGTCGTGCTCCCTGCCCTCCGTGGTCATGACGACGACGGGAACCCTCGCGAGCACGCCGGCGGTCTCGAGGCGGCGGATCAGCTCGAGGCCGTTCATCGTCGGCATTTCCAGGTCGACGATCATCAAGCTGAGGTCGGGGTGCTCCGCGAGGCGGGAAAGCGCCTCGCTGCCGTCCATGGCATGGACCAGGGCGATGCCGGGCAGCAGCGCCGTCATGAGCTTGTGCATCAGCGCCGAGTCGTCGGCGATGAGGATCTTTGCCGGGGCCATGAGCGCAGCCATCATTATATTCAGTTCTGCTAAGTAATCACCAGCTCGACGTGCCGTTAGAATCATCCGAGCCGGCGGCAGCAGCGGGCCGCGCTCGTGCCGGAGCCTTGGTCCCGGCGATCTCGTCGGCGCTTGAAGCCGCGGAGGATGCATGCACCTGTCCGTCACGGCCCCCCTGCTCACGCGCTGGGTGAACTTCTACGTCATCGCCGGATCGGCGGCGGCGTCCTTGACCGGCCTGCAGTTCGTCGTCATCGCTCTCATCGCCCAGATGCGGCCGAGCAACACGGGCGGGGGGATCGATGCGTTCTCGACTCCGACGATCGTCCATTTCAGCACCGTGCTGCTGCTCTCCGCCGTCCTGTGCGCACCGTGGGACGGGCTATGGGGCACCGGCGCCTTCCTCGCGGTCTGCGGGACGGTGGGCATCGGGTACACCGGGATCGTGGCCTGGCGCGCGCGGCGCGTGGCCGAGTACCGCCTGGTGCTCGAGGACTGGATCTGGCACGTCATCCTGCCGCTGGCGGCTCATGCGATGCTGCTCGCCTCCGGGCTGACGCTGGTGGGGCGGCCGACCCTGGCCCTGTTCACCGTCGCCGCGGCGGCGATGCTCCTGCTGTTCGTCGGCATCCACAACGCCTGGGACACCGTCACCTTTCTCGTGATCCAGCGCCTGGAGGCTGGGCAGCACGGCGGCGACCGGCGGGAGCCGCCATCGGCATAGCGATGCCGCGACGGCGCACGTGACACGCGGCAGGAAGGAGGCGGGGTGGAGCGAGCGGACGTGGCAGTCGTTGGAGCCGGTGTCGCGGGCCTGGCGGCTGCCCGCGAGTTGCGCCGTCGCGGCCTGGCGGTCATCGTGCTCGAGGCGCGAGACCGCATCGGCGGACGCATCCTGACCGTCCACGACCCGCGCCTGCCGATGCCCGTGGAACTGGGCGCCGAGTTCGTCCATGGCGCGGCGCCGCTGACCTATCGGCTCCTCGCGGAGGCAGCGATCACCACCTGCGACCTGGGCGGCGAGCACTGGCGAGCGCACCATGGAAGGCTCGCGCGGATCGAGGCCTGGCCGCCCATCGAACGCATCCTGCGGCGGATCGACCGTCGCGCGCCCGATCGTTCGTTCGACGACTTCCTGGCCGGCCTCGGCAGGCGCACGCCGGCGGGCGATCGGCGTGCCACCCGGGCCTTCGTGGAGG
>DATKFK010001147.1:0-2204 GCA_035544375.1 Thermoanaerobaculia bacterium | reverse complement strand
ATCCAAGGTGCCCCCCGACGTGCAGGGCAAGGTCTTCGCGGTGCGGCGCCTGGTCGCCTCGTCGACCCTGCCGCTCGCCTACCTGGCGGCGGGGCCGCTGGCCGACCGCGTGTTCGAGCCGCTGCTGGCCCCGGGCGGCCCGCTGGCCGGCAACGTCGGCCGGCTGATCGGAGTGGGGAAGGGACGCGGCATCGCCCTGCTGTTCATCGTCCTCGGCGCGTTCGTCCTGGCCATCGTCGCCGCCGCCTGGCGCTATCCCCGGCTGCGCGGTCTCGAGTCCGAGCTGCCGGACACCTTGCCCGCTGCGCTGCCCGACGCCCTGCCGGGCACCGCGGCGCCGTCCCCGGCGCTTCTGCCGACAGTCTCGCTCTAGCGCCATCCGTCGAGAGACATGTCCATGCTCGACACCGCCGCCCAGCAGATCGCCGAGCTCGACCCCGAGCAGCTCGAATTCCTGCGCCGCCGGCTGCAGGGCTCCCGGCGGCCGGCGGGCGCCGAGCCAGGGCCGCGCCAGCCCATCCCGCGCCGCCAGGGCCAGGGGCCGTGGCCGCTCTCCTTCGGGCAGCAGAGCCTGTGGTTCATCCACCAGCTCGAGCGCCGCTCGGCGGCCTACCACATCCCCATCGCCGTGGACCTGGCGGGACCGCTGCGGCTGCCCTGCCTGGCGGCGGCGCTCGCCGGCGTGGTGAGGCGCCACGAAGCCCTGCGCACCACCTTCGAGCTGGCCGGCGGCTACCCGGTCCAGGTCGTCCAGCCGCCGGCGGCCTTCCCGCTGCCGCTTCTGGACCTGGCGCCGGCGGCAACGGCGCTCGACGCGGCGGCCGCAACGGCGCTCGACGCGCCGGCCCGGGCCGCCGAGAGCGAGCGCCTCGCCGCCGAGCTGGCCCGGCGGCCGTTCGACCTCGAGCGCGGACCGCTGCTGCGCGGCCTGGTGATGCGGCGAGCCGCCGGCAGCTTCCGCCTGCTGCTGGTCGTCCATCACGTGGCGGCCGACAACTGGTCGGTCGTGGTGCTGATCCGGGAGGTGTCGGCGCTCTACGCGGCGCTGGTCGCCGGCCGGCCCGCCGAGCTTCCGCCGCTGCCCGTCCAGTACGCCGACTTCGCCGTCTGGCAACGCCAATGGCTCGCCGGCGAGGTGCTCGCGGACCTGCTCGGCTGGTGGCGGCGCCAGCTCGACGGCGCGCCCCAGCGGCTCGAGCTGCCCACCGATCGCCCGCGCCCGGCCCAGCCGTCCTTCCGTTTCGGGCGCCTCGCCTTCCGCCTGGCCGGCGAGCTCGCGCCGGCGCTCACGACGCTCGGCCGGCAGCACGGGACGACCCTCTACAACGTCCTTTTGGCGGCCTGGAACGCCCTGCTGCATCGCGCCACCGGCGCCCTCGACGTGCTCGTCGGCTCGCCGGTCGCGAACCGGCGGCGCACCGAGCTCGAAGGCCTGATCGGCTTCTTCGTCAACACCCTGGTGATGCGCAACCGGCCCCTTGGGGGCCAGACCTTCACGGAGCTGCTGGGCGCCGTCCACGAGGCGTCGCTCGGCGCCTTCGCGCACCAGGACATGCCCTTCGAGAAGCTGGTCGAGGAGCTGCGCCCGGAGCGCGATGCCGCCTATCAGCCATTCTTCCAGGTGCTGTTCAACTTCTACGACGGCGTCCTCCCCGAGCTGCGCCTGGCCGGGCTCGCGGTCGAGCGCACGGACGTCCAGATCGGCACCTGGAACGACCTCGACCTGCTGCTGGTTGCGACCCGCGAGGGCCTCGACGGCTACCTGCGGTACAACGCGGACCTCTTCGACGCGGCGACCGTGCGGGTCCTGGCGGACTCCTACCGCGAGCTGCTCGCCGCCGTGGTGCGGGCGCCGCAGGCCCGCCTCGACGGCCTGGCGCTGCTGCCGGCGCTCGCCGCCCAGGCAGCGGCGGCGCGGCAGCGCGAGCGGCGGCAGTCGATCGTGGTCAGCGCCACGTTCACCGCCGAACCGCTCGTCGAGGTCCTCGAGTTCTGGATGCAGGAGCTCGACATGCCGTCGCGCCTGACGCTGGCGCCTTACAACCAGGTGTTCCAGCAGCTGCTCGACCCCGCGAGCCTGCTGCGCCGCAATCGCGAGGGCGCGAGCGTCGTGCTGGTCCGCTGCGAGGACTGGGCGCGCTACCGGCAGGAGAACGGCCAGGCCGCCCGCGCGGGCGAACCCGACGCCGTGGCCGGGCCGCGGC
>DATKFK010001146.1:0-4243 GCA_035544375.1 Thermoanaerobaculia bacterium | reverse complement strand
ATGATCGCCTTCGAGATGGCGCAGCTGCTTCATGCCCAGGCCCAGCAAGTCGCGGTCCTCGCACTGCTCGACACTCCCGGTCCAGGCCAGATGCCGCCCCGGCCGGTCGACCGCGCCGAGCTGTTGTTCCAAGGCTACGGTGCGTTTCCTATCTCGCTCGATGAGCTGCGCCGCCGGGGCGAGGACGAGCAGGTGAGCTATATCCTGGACGCCGCTCGCGCCGTCGAGGCGCTGCCTCGTGGCCTCTCCTTGGAGCTCGCCCGTCGCCTCGTCGAGGTCGATGCGGCGCTCTCGCAACTTGCTTTCGACTACCGCCCGCGTCCCTACCCCGGCTCGCTGCTCTTCTTCCGGGCCAAGGATAGGGGGCGGGTCGCTTTCGCCAACCCGGAGATGGCGTGGATCGACCTGGCGACAGCGGGGATCGAGATTCACGTTGTCCCCGGCGATCACATCAGCATGTATCGGTCTCAACACAACATGCTCCTGGCCGCAAGGCTGAGAGCCGCCCTGGATCGTGCCATGAGCTCCTGGCGGAGGGCCGGTCCCGGAGAGCCAGCGTATGCCCAGGCACAGGAAAGACATCTTAGCCGCTTTGGCGTGTAAAGGAATCGAAGCAGAGTACCTACGACGTGAGAGCTTGCCGATCCCTCGCTATCCCGAAGCCGCCTGAGCCATGCCGAAGCGAGGTCGGCCTCCTGGATGGGGGCGCGTGCCGGCGTGCCGCGTCAAGATCTCAGCGCTGTCAAAGGGTCGAGCCCGGCAGCTCTGCGCGCCGGCACGTAACAGGCCAGGGCCCCGATCGCCAGCAGGACCAGGAGCGCTCCGGCGAGAGCCAGCGGATCGGTCGCTTGGATGCCATAGAGCAGCCCCCCCAGCAGTCTGGTGAGCGCGAGAGCCGCCACCAGGCCGCAGGCCAGGCCGGCCAGCACCGGCCTCATACCGCGACTCAGGAGCAGGCGGAGGACGCGCTCGCGATCGGCTCCGACCGCCATGCGGACGGCGATCTCCGGGACTCTCTCAGCGACGGCAAAGGAAGTGGCGGCGCCGATGCCCAGGGCTGCGATGGCCAGTCCGAGGCCGGCGAACAGCAGCAGCAGCGTCGTCGTCAGGCGGGTCGGCGAGAGAGCTTCGCCGCGGACCTGCTCGAGCGTCTGCGCGCTTGCCACCGGCTGGTCCGGGTCGATGGTCCTCACGATCGCCCGGAGCTTCGCCAGGGCGCTCATCGGATCCGTCCGGGTGCGGACGAAGACCTGCGATCCGGCGCCGATCATCTGCTGGTAAGGCACGTAGATTGCGGGACGGGGAGGCGCTTCCAGGCCTTCCTGGCGAACGTCACCGACCACGCCAACGACGGTCCGCCATCCCGGCCCCCCGGTGTGGACGTCGATCCCGATTTGTCGGCCCAGCGCACTGCGGTTGGGCCACCACCGGTGCGCCAGCGACCGGTTGATGAGCACCACTCGGGGCGATCCAAGATCGTCGTGACGAGCAAAGGTCCTGCCGGCGAGCAGCGGAATCCCCAGCACGCGGAAGTAGTCGTCGCTCGCGACATGGAGGTCCGCCCGGGGGGAAGGCTGCCCCGCCGGGACCGGCTGCCCGGCAACCCGGTACGATGGGGTCATCGGCTCCGCGCTCGCCATCGGAACGTCGCTGGAGGTTGCGGCCGCGACCACCTCGGGATCTGCAGCCAGCTCGGTCAGCAGCCGCTGGTAGAAAGCTGCCTGTTTCGCTGGTGATGCGCCGTATCGCGAGGGTGGCAGGGGCACGTCCGCGGTGAGGACCTTCTCCGACCGCAGGCCCGGATCGACCTGCAGCAATCTGATCAAGCTGCGCACCATCAAGCCAGCCCCGATGAGCAGGGCGAACGAGAAACCGACCTGTGCCGTGACCATGAGGTCGCGAAAGCGATGATGCTTGGTGGAGGCCCCGGCGCTCCGCTCGCCGCCACACTTCAAACCGTCAGCCACGTCTCGGCGCAGGGCGCGCGAAGCCGGCAACCAGCCCGAGACGAACCCTGCGAGAAGCGAGAGAGCCAATGAGAAGAGCAGGGCGAAGCCGTCGAGCCGGATCTCGTCAGCGCGCGGGGTGAAGCGGTGGGCGAACGCCACCAGGGCCCCGAGACCGGTCCATGCCAGCACGCAGCCGCAGGCGCCGCCAAGCAGCGAGCTGACCAGGTTTTCCAGCAGGACCAGCCGGCTCAATCGCGCCCAGCTCGCCCCCAGTGCCGCCCGTACCATCAGCTCTCGCTCACGGCGCAGCAGGCGGGCGAAGGTGAGATTGGCGGCATTGGCGCAGACGATGAGCAGCACCATGCCGGCGATCGCGAGCAGGATCATGACCCGCGAGCGGAAGGTGCCCACGAGCTCTTCCTTGACTGGCACCACCTCGAGATCCATGTTGCTCACTTCGGGCGCAGGAAAGGCGCGGCCGATGCGGCCCGCAATCGTGGCGAGCTCGGCCTGCGCATGGCTGCCATCGGTTCCTGGCTGCAACCGACCCCAGATTTCGATGAAGCGTAAGCTGCGATCGGCCTTCGCGTGCTCGCTCGAGCGGAACGAACACGCCGAGGTTGGGACATAGATCTGATTCTTCCCAGGGTAGGCCGGCAGCGGCGGCAGCACGCCGATGATCAGAATTGGCCGATCGTTCAAACGCAGCCTGCGGCCGACGATGCCAGGATCGCCGCCGAAGTGCCGGTGCCAGTAGTCGTAGGTGAGCAGCAGGACCGGATCGGCTCCGGGCTGGTCGTCGCCGGCCCGGAAACCGCGTCCGAGGAGTGGGGTGACGCCAAAGGCGCCGAAAAAGTTCGCCGACACGACGCCGGTCTGAATGCGGTCTGGCTCGCCGCTACCCACGAGGTTGAAGGTCATCGAGTGATACTCCATGACCTCCGCCAACGTCCGGCTCTGACGGCGATACTCGAAGACCTCGGGTACCGGAAAGTAGAGCTGATCACCCACCGTGGCAGGGATACGTGGAACGACGTGAACCAGGGCGTCGCCGTGAGCATAGGGCAAGCGCTTCAGGAGAATGCTCTCGGCGACGCTGAAGAGCGCCGTGTTTGCGCCGATGCCGAGGGCC
The DNA here is from genome assembly GCA_035544375.1 of Thermoanaerobaculia bacterium. Taxonomy (GTDB): domain Bacteria; phylum Acidobacteriota; class Thermoanaerobaculia; order Multivoradales; family UBA5704; genus JASLEW01. Next base: position 1,162 of record DATKFK010001146.1, on the reverse strand, counting down.
AGCGTCAGCACGATCGCGGTCGAAAAGCCTGGGTGGGCCCGGAGCTGTCGCAGCGTCAACCGCAGGTCTTCCCAGAGCTGGATGATGGGTTGCATACCTCTCCTTTACCCGCTCCGCATCAGCCGATGAGCTTCCTGCCACGCTTGCTCACCGCAGTCGAAGCCAATAGCAAGATAACAATAAGCTAGTGTAAGGAAAGAAGCAATAGCATCTGGCCTCAAAATTCACCTCGGCGCCGGGGGTGAGGTTGACGCACCGCCCCTGGGCGAAACCGGGGAAGAACCGCTGATATGCTCCAAACCTATGAAGCCGGCGCCATTTACCCGGCAGGTGAGAATCGGCGAGGTCCTCCACGACGCCTGGGCCTTCGACCCCAAGACCTGGCACGGAAACCAGATGGGGGTCGCCGAAGATCTCACTCCCGCCGTGACGCTGCTGTTCGATCTGCTCGAGGAGCGTCATGTCGAGTACGCACTGGTGGGCGGGCTCGCAGTCCTGCACTACCTCCCGGGCCGGAACACCAAAGACATCGACTTGCTCATGGCGCCATCCGGCCTGGAAGCGCTGCCAGAGCTCACCGTCGAGTCTCGACACGACGCCTTCATGAAAACGCGCTTCGCCGGCGTCAGGCTCGATTTGTTGCTGACTACCAACCCGCTCTTCGCCAAGGTGCTCCGGGCGTACACTGCTATCGAGCGGGTAGACGACCGACCGATCCCGTGTGCCACTGTCGAAGGGTTGCTCTTGCTGAAACTTTACGCTCTACCGTCCCTTTATCGGCAAGGCGACTTTGTACGGGTCGGTCTGTACGAAAACGATGTAGCCACCTTGCTGCACGCTTACCGGCCAGCGCTCCAACCGCTCATGGCAGAGCTTGGAAAGCACCTCGATGCTTTGGACCTGGCCGCGGTAAAGGAGGTGGTACCAGACCTCCAGCGGCGCTTTTCGGCCCTTCGACCCGACGAGGTCTCCGAGGAAACCCCTCCTTATCTTGACGACTCGGTGAAGCCCGCTGACTCTGACTCAGATCCGTAAACGGCACAGCTCCGCGCTCGGCTTGCGGGTCGGCGCTGAACGCTCAGTCGAAATGCTTGAAGCGCCCCCATACCTCGGCGAGCGGGCGGCGCATGCGGCAGACGTAGACCGGCAGGTCGTTCTCGTA
>DATKFK010001145.1:0-2110 GCA_035544375.1 Thermoanaerobaculia bacterium | reverse complement strand
AGCAGGACAAGGCGATCGAGCACCAGGACAGGGCACAGCACCAGGCAAATCGGGCAGCCGAAGACAGCCAGGGCGGCGTGCAGGTGCAGATCGGCCGCTGACGCGGCGGGGCGGGGCGATATTCCCCGCCCCGCTCGCCAGCCATTTTGTTACGACTTCATCATTGTATCGACCGGGGCGCATTCCGGCTGACCACTGACCACCGGCGGCGGCCGTCGCCTCAGCGCCGGCCGAACAGCCTCTCGATGTCCGCCTGCGTCAGCTTAAGAAACGTCGGCCGCCCGTGGCTGCACGTCGCCGCCCGCGGCGTCGCCTCCATCCGCCGCAGCAGCGCGTCCATCTCCGCCGGCATCAGCCGCCGCCCGGCGCGGATCGAGCCATGGCACGCCATGCGCGCGATCGCCGCATCCAGCCGCGCTTCCAGTGCGGTCGCCTCGTCCGCCTCGGCGAGCTGGTCCGCCAGGTCGCGCAACAGCGGCGCCGGCTCCGGCGCGCCGAGCGCCGCCGGCAGCGCGCGCACCAGCACGGCACCGCCGCCGAACCCCTCGATCTCCAGCCCCAGCCGCGCCAGCGCATCCGCCTGCGCCAGCAGCCGCGCCGCGTCGGCCGGCGGCAGCTCGACGACCGCCGGCAGCAACAGCGGCTGCGAGCGCACGCCGCCCGCCAGCATCTCCTGCTTCAGCGCCTCGTGCGTCAGCCTCTCATGCGCGGCGTGCTGGTCGACCAGCACCAGCGACCCGTCGCTGGCCACCGCGATGACGTAGGTGTCCAGCACCTGCGCCACCGGCGCGCCGAGCGGATGCTCGGGCAGCGCGGCCGGCGCCGGCCAGAACCGAGCGACCGGCGACCCACCCAGCGGCAGTTGCACGTCTGCGAACCCCGGGGCGAACCCCGGCAAAGCGGGCGGCGGAGGCAGCGCCCCACCCGGGCGCGAATGCACCAGGTGCAGCGCCGGGCGCGGCGCCGGCACGGCGCCGCCCACGCCGCTGCCCAAAATCGTCCCCAGTGCCCGGCTCAGCGCGCCGATCACCAGCGCGCGCACCGCGCCGGCATCGCGAAAACGCAGCTCGGCCTTGGCCGGATGCACGTTCACGTCGAGCTCCTCGGCCGGCAGCTCCAGATACAGCGCCACCACCGGATGCCGCCCGGCGGCGATCACGTCGCGATACGCCACGCGCACCGCCGTCTTCAGCACCGGATCGGCAACCGGCCGCCCGTTCACCGTCAGACCCTGCGCCGCGCCCGTTGCGCGCGTCACCGCCGGTGAGGCGGCGAAGCCCTCAATGCGCAGCGCTCCGCGCTCGCCCGCCACCGGCAGCAGCACCGCCGCAGCGTCCGGGCCGAGCAGCGCCGCCACCCGCGCGGCACGATCCTGCCGAGGCAGATCGAACAGCGTGCGGCCGTCGCTCTCCAGCCGGAACGCCACGCCGGGCGCGGTCAGCGCCAGCCGCCGCACCGCGGCCTCGGCGTGGTCCGCCTCGGTGCGCGGGTGTTTCAGGAACTTCCGCCGCGCCGGCGTGGCGAAGAACAGGTCGCGCACCACGACGCGGGTGCCCGGCGCGCCCGCCGACGGCGCCACCGCCGAGACCACGCCGCCCTCGACGCTGATCGCCTGCGCGCTATCCGCCCCAACCGGCCGCGAGCTGATCGCCAACCGCGCCGCCGCACCGATTGACGGCAGCGCCTCGCCGCGGAACCCCAGCGTGGCAATGCGCACCAGGTCGTCGTCCGCCAGCTTCGACGTGGCGTGGCGCTGTACCGCAAGCGCCAGTCCGGCCGCATCCATGCCGCACCCATCGTCGACGACCTCGATGCGGTCGATGCCGCCGCCGTCCAGCGCCACGCTGATGCGGCTCGCGCCGGCGTCGAGCGCGTTCTCCACCAGCTCCTTCACCGCGGCGGCCGGGCGCTCGATCACCTCGCCGGCGGCGATGCGGTTGACGATACGCTCCGGCAGGATGCGGATGGCGGCCATGGCCGATTGCGGCATGGTCGGCGGGGGCATGTCGGCAGGAGGCAGGTCCGGATGCGGCACGGTCAAGCCCCGCCGCGCCGCGCGCGCAAGCCGGCGAGATCGGCGGCCTCGGTCAGCGCGAACAACGTCTCACGC
>DATKFK010001144.1:0-5372 GCA_035544375.1 Thermoanaerobaculia bacterium | reverse complement strand
CTGCGCGGTCTCGTTCGACGTCGCGACCTTCGAGATCTGGGGGGCGCTGCTCTCCGGCGCCACCCTCTCGGTCCTGCCGAGCGGCGCGCCCGCGCTCGACGAGCTGGGCGCGATCATCGCCCGCGACGGCGTGACCACCCTCTGGCTGAGCGCCGGCCTGTTCACCCTGATGGTCAACCACCGCCTGGGCGACCTGCGGCCGGTGCGCCAGCTCCTTGCCGGCGGCGACGTGGTGCCGCTGCCGCAGGCCTGGCGCGTCCTCGACGAGCTGCCGCACTGCCGGCTGATCGATGGGTACGGCCCGACCGAGAGCACCATCTTCACCCTCTGCCACCAGGTGCGCGACGGCCTCGCCGGCCGCGCCTCGGTGCCCGTCGGACGCCCGATCGGCAACACCCGGGTGGCGATCCTCGACGGCGCGCTGGCGCCGCAGCCGGCCGGGGTCGCGGGCGAGCTCCATGTCGGCGGCCTGGGCCTGGCCCGCGGCTACTTCGGCCGGCCCGATCTGACCGCAGAGCGGTTCGTCCCGGACCCCTTCTCGGGTCTGCCCGGCGAGCGCCTCTACCGCACCGGCGACCGCTGCCGCTGGCTGCCGGACGGGACGGTCGAGTTCCTGGGCCGCACCGATCACCAGGTGAAGGTGCGCGGCTTCCGCATCGAGCTGGGCGAGATCGAGACCGTCCTGGCGCGCCATCCGGCGGTGGCGGAGTGCGTGGCGATGGCGCGCGAGGACCGGCCGGGCGACCGCCGGCTGGTGGCCTACGTGGTGCCGGCCGGCCACGGCGCTCCGGCTCCCGGGGAGCTTGCCGCCTTCCTCGGCCGCACCCTCCCCGGGCACATGATCCCGGCCGTGTTCGTGAGCCTGCCGCGGATGCCGCTGTCGCCGAGCGGCAAGCCGGACCGGGCGGCGCTGCCGCCGCCGCCGGACGTGACCGCCGGCCGCGAGGGGTCTTACGTGCCGCCACGCACGCGCCTCGAGGAGCGGATCGCCGCCGTCTGGCGCGAGGCGCTGGGCGTCGAGCGGGTCGGAGCGCACGACAACTTCTTCAGCCTGGGCGGGCATTCGCTCCTGCTCCTGGCGGCGGTCGCCCGGCTGCGCGAGGAGCTCGGCCGGCCGCTGCAGCCGATCGAGATGTTCGAGCACCCCACGGTGGCCGCCCTCGCCCTGCACCTGGCACCGGCCGGCGAGGGTCCCGGAGTCGGCGCGGAGGAGCGGGGCCGCCACCGCGGCGCGGCTCGCCGGCAGTCGCTCGGCCGGCGCGCGCGGGGGCCGGCGACGGCCGTGCCGGAGCCGGAGGAGGAGCCGGAGGCGTCGCCGGCCACGCCGGGCGAGGGGCGGCGGCCGGCCCCGGCCGGCGCTGCGGTGATCGCCAAGCCCGGCGGGCCCCGGGGAGACGCGGGGAGATGACGGAGCCGGCGGCGGCCGAGGGCTGCTACGACGTCGCGGTGGTGGGGATGGCCGGCTGCTTCCCGGGTGCGCCGGACCTCTCGACGCTGTGGCAGAACCTCTGCCGCGGCGTCGAGTCGATCTCGTTCTTCGACGAGGGCGAGCTGCTGGCCGCCGGGGTGCGACGGGAGACGATCGCGGCCCCCGGCTTCGTCGCCGCCCGCGGCTTGGTGACCGGCGCCGATCTGTTCGACGCACCGCTGTTCGGCTTCAGCCCGCGCGAGGCCCGGCTCATGGACCCCCAGCAGCGGCTCTTCCTGGAGTGCGCCTGGGAGGCGCTCGGCGACGCGAGCTGCGACCCCGGCCGCGTCCCCGGGCTCGTCGGCGTCTACGCCGGGGTCAGCCAGAGCAGCTACCTCTTCTCCAACCTGCTCGCCGATCCCGACCTCCTGCGCGCCGTCTCGCCGATGGAGATCCGGCTGGCCAACGACCGCGACTTCCTGGCGACGCTCACCTCCTACCGGCTGAACCTCAAGGGGCCGAGCGTCACCGTGGCCACCGCCTGCTCGAGCTCGCTGGTGGCGGTCCACCTCGCCTGCCAGGCGCTGCTCAACCGGGAGACGGACGCGGCGCTCGCCGGCGGCGCCTCGCTGAGCTTCCCGCAGGTGCAGGGCTACATCCACCAGCAGGGCGGCATCCTCTCGGCCGACGGCCACTGCCGGGCCTTCGACGCCGCCGCCTCGGGGAGCGTGGGCGGCGACGGAGTGGGGCTCGTGGTGCTCAAGCGCCTCGCCGACGCGCTCGCCGACCGCGACGCCATCCGCGCCGTGATCAAGGGCTCGGCGATCGGCAATGACGGTGCGGAGAAGATCGGCTTCACGGCGCCCAGCGTCGCGGGGCAGGCGGCGACGATCGCCCAGGCACAGAGCGCCGCCGGGATCGCCGCCGACAGCGTCACCTACATCGAGGCGCACGGCAGCGGCACGCCGCTCGGCGACCCGGTCGAGATCCGCGCCCTGACCCGCGCCTTTCGCGCCGGCGCCGCCGACCCCGAGCGGCGGGGCTACTGCGCCGTCGGGTCGGTCAAGACCAACCTCGGCCACCTCGACGCGGCGGCCGGGATCGCCGGCCTGATCAAGACGGTGCTCGCCTTGGAGCACCGCGTGATCCCCCCGAGCCTGCACTTCCGCCGGCCCAACCCGGCGATCCCGTTCGCCGAGACGCCGTTTTTCGTCGTCGCCGAGGCGCGCCCATGGGAGGGTGGCGAGGGTGGCGAGGTTGGCGAGGGCGGTAATGGCCGTGAGGGCGGTGCCCGGCCGCTGCGGGCGGGCGTCAACTCGTTCGGCATCGGCGGCACCAATGCGCACGTGGTGCTCGAGGAGGCGCCGGCGCCCAGGGCCTCGGGGCCGTCGCGGCCCTGGCAGCTGCTGCTGCTGTCGGCCGCGGGGGAGGGGGCGCTGGAGCGCGCCACCGACGGGCTCGCGGCGCACCTTGCCGCGCATCCGGAGGTGAGCCTGGCCGACGTGGCGCACAGCGGCCGGATCGGCCGGCCGGCGCTGCGGTGGCGGCGGGCGCTGGTCTGCAAGGACCGCGAAGAGGCGATGGCGGCGCTCGGCGGGCGCGATGCCTCGCGGCTGCTCTCCGGCAGCGACGCGGTGCCGGGACGTCCGGTGGCGTTCCTGCTACCGGGAGTGGGGGACCACTACGCCGGCATGGCGAGCGGGCTCTACGAGACGGAGGAAGTCTTCCGGCGGGAGGTGGACCGGGCGGCGGAGCTGCTGGCGCCGCTGCTCGGCGCCGACGTGCGGACGGCGCTGTTCGCGGGGTCCCCGGGCTCGGGGACCGCAAGATCCGCAGGGCAGGGCGGCCTCGACCTGCGGCGCATGGTGCGCCCGGCGGCCGGCGGCGGCGCCGCGGACCACCTCGACCACACGGTGCTGGCCCAGCCGGCGGTCTTCGTCGTCGATCACGCCCTGGCAAGACTCTGGGAGAGCTGGGGCGTGCTCCCCCGTGCCCTGCTCGGCTACAGCCTGGGCGAGTACGTCGCCGCGTGCCTGGCCGGCGTGCTGTCGCTCGAGGATGCGCTGCGGGTGGTGGCCTGGCGGGCGCGGCGGATCGCCGAGCTGCCGCCGGGAGCGATGCTCGCCGTGGCGCTGCCGGCGGCGGCGGTGACGGGGCTGCTCGGCGATGGCGAAGGGAGCGGCGATGGCGGCGGCGTCTCGCTCGCGGCGGTGAACGCCCCCGGGCAGACGGTCGTCTCGGGGACGCCCGAGGCGGTGGCGGCGCTGGCCGCACGGCTGCTCGAGCGCGGGGTGGGCTGCCGCCGGCTGCCGGCCACGCATGCGTTCCATTCGGCGATGCTCGCGCCGCTCGCGGCGCCGTTCGCCCGCTTCCTGGCCGGAGTCGAGCTGCGGCCGCCGCGGGTCCCCTACGTCACCAACGTGACGGGCACCTGGGTGACCGAGCGCCAGGCCACCGACCCGGAGCACTGGGCGCGCCACATGGTGCAGCCGGTGCGGTTCGCCGCCGGCCTCGCGGCGCTGTGGCAGGAGGAGCCGGCCACCTGCCTGCTGGAGGTGGGGCCGGGCCACGGCCTGACGACCCTGGCGCGGCAGCAGGACCCGGAGGGCGGCGGCCCGGGCGGCCCGGGCGCTCCGGGCGGCATGGGCGGTCCCGGCCCCGGTGGCATGGGCGCCCCCGGCGGCGGCCCCCCCGTGGCGCTGCCGAGCCTGCGCCCGGTCTACGACCCGCGGCCGGACGGCGCCTTCCTGCTGGACGCCGCGGCCAAGCTGTGGCTGGCCGGAGTGGAGATCGACTGGACGGCCTTCGCCGCCGGCGAGCGGCGCAACCGCGTGCCGCTGCCGGCCTACCCGTTCGAGCGCCGCCGTTACTGGATCGAGCCGCGGGTGCCGTTGGCCGCGCTGCTCGCGGCCGGGGAGGGGGCGCCGGCTACCGGCGTGGCGGGCGCGGCCGGTCCGCCTGCCGCGGCGCCGGCCGGCGCCGGCGACAGTTCGTCCACCGAGACGGGTGAGGCGGCAGCCGCTCCCCTGCATCCCCGGCCTCCCCTGCGCAGGCCGTTCGTCGGACCGCGCTCGCCGCGCGAGGAGCGGGTGGCGGCGATCTGGCGCGAGCTGCTGCGCATCGACGCGGTGGGCGTCCACGACAGCTTCTTCGAGCTCGGCGGCAACTCGCTGCTGGCACCGCGGGTGCTTCTCGCGCTGCGCCTGGCCTTCGGCATCGATCTCCCTCTGCCGCGGCTGCTCGCGGAGCCGACCGTGGCGCTCGTCGCCCGCGCGGTCGAGGAGCTGGCGGCCGCGGCGGCGGCGCCCACGCCGGCGGACGCGGCGCCGGGTCCCACGGCGGCAGCGGGTGCGATGGCGGCGCCGGCCGCCGCGCCGCCGGACCTGGCGGCCGAGGTGGTCCTGGACGCGGCCATCCAGGGTGTCCCCGGGGGGCCCGCGCCGCCCGCCCGCCTGGCCGACCCGGAGGCGGTCCTGCTCACCGGCGCCACCGGCTTCCTCGGCGCCTTCCTGCTGCGCGACCTCCTCGAGCAGACCCGGGCGCGGGTCGTCTGCCTGGTGCGGGCCGCGAGCGCGGAGCAGGGCCTGGCGCGGGTCCTCGCCAACCTCGCGCGCCACCGCCTGGCGCTGCCCGCGGGCGCGGCGGCGCGGATCGTTGCCCTCCCGGGCGACCTGGAAGCGCGGCGCTGGAACCTCTCGGAGGCTGCCTTCGCGGCGGTCGCCGCCGAGGTCGAGGCGGTCTACCACGCCGCCGCCTGGGTGAACTTCACCTATCCCTACGCCGCCCTCAAGCCGGCGAACGTGATCGGCACGGAGGAGGCCCTGCGGCTGGCCGCGACCGCCCGTCGGAAGCCGCTGCACTTCATCTCCACGATCGCGGTCTTCCCTCCGGCCGCGCTCGCCGGCGGCGTCGGCCGGGAGGACGCTGACCTGTCCAGCCCGGCCGGACTCGCCGGCGGCTATCC
>DATKFK010001143.1:0-4395 GCA_035544375.1 Thermoanaerobaculia bacterium | reverse complement strand
GAGCTGGTGCCGGGCGGCCCCGAGCCCTGGTACACCAACGCCCTGACCAGCGCCGACGTGGACGGCGACGGCCATCTCGACCTGATCGCCGGCAACTACTTCCCGGAGGCGTCGCACCTGCTGGACGCCCACGCCGCGGTCGGGGTCGAGATGCAGAAAACCATGTCGCACGCCCCCAACGGCGGCCGCCATCACCTGCTGCTGTGGCGGCGGGCGACCGCCGGGGCGCACCCGACCGCCGAGTTCGTCGACGTTCCCGACGCTTTCGATCCGCAGACCAACCATGCCTGGACGCTGGCGGTCGGCGCCGCCGACCTGGACGGCGACGGCCTGCCCGAGATCTATTTCGCCAACGACTTCGGCAACGACCGCCTGCTGCACAATCGCTCGACGCCGGGGCACCCGCGGCTGGTGCCCCTCTACGGCCAGCGCACCCTGACCACGCCCCAATCGAAGGTGCTCGGGCACGACTCGTTCAAGGGCATGGGCGTCGATTTCACCGACCTGAACGGCGACGGCCTGCTCGACATCTATGTCAGCAACATCGCCCAGGACTACGCGCTCGAGGAGAACCACTTCGTCTGGGTCAGCACCGGCCATCCGGAGCTCATGCGCCGCGGCATCGCGCCCTATGCCGACCGCAGCGAGCCGCTGGGCCTGGCGCGCAGCGCCTGGTCGTGGGACGCCCGGCTGGCCGACTTCGACAACGACGGGGTGCCCGAGGCGGTGCAAGCCTCGGGCTTCCTGCGCGGCCGGGTGGACCGCTGGCCGGAGCTGCAGGAGCTGGCGATGGGCAACGACGACCTGCTGCACAACCCCGGCTTCTGGCCGCACTTCCGGCCCGGCGACGACCTCTCGGGACACGTCCACGATCCGTTCTTCGTGCGCGCGGCGTCCGGCCGGTACTTCGACATCGCCTCCGAGATCGGTTTAGGCGACACCCAGATCAGCCGCGGTATCGCGGTCGGCGACATCGACGGCGACGGCCGCCTCGATTTCGTGGTGGCGAACCAGTGGGGCGACTCGTTCCTGTTCCACAACCTGAGCCCGGCCGTGGGCAGCTTCCTCGGCCTCGACCTGCGCTTGCCGGTGACCACCGGGCTGGACGGCCCCGGCGCCCGCCTCGGCCGGCCGGCGGTGGGCGCCGCCGCCACGGTCCACCTGCCCGACGGGCGGCGGCTGGTCGCCCAGGTGGACGGCGGCAGCGGCCACTCCGGCAAGCGCGCCCCGACCCTGCACTTCGGGCTCGGCCGGCTGGCCGCCGGCACGCCGCTGCGCGTCGAGGTGCGCTGGCGCGACGCCGGCGGCAGCTTGCGCGACCGCACCCTTTGGCTGGTGCCGGGCTGGCACCGGATCATGCTCGACGCCGCGACGCCGCAGGCCGGGACCTCCCCGGAACGGCCCTCGACCGGGAAAGCGAGCGGGCGATGACAGGCACCAAGGACCTGCGGCTGCCGGCGCTGCGGCGCTTTGCCTTCGCCATCACGCTGCTCAACGTGCTTGGCCACACGGTGCTGGGCTTCGAGCAGTCGTGGGCGGCGCCGCTCGTGGGCATCGCCACCGCCTACGCCGCCGAGATCGGCCTCGAGCTCGTCGCCGCCTGGCGGCAGGCGCGCCGGCCACGCTTCCTGGCCGGCGGCCTGACCCTGACCGGCGCTGTCGACTTCCTGCTGTCGGCCCACATCACGGGACTGGCGGTTTCGATGCTGCTCTATACCGGCGAGCGGCTGGCGCCGATCGCCTTCGCCGCGGCGGTGGCCATCGGCTCGAAGTACCTGTTCCGCGCGCCGGCGGCGGCGCCGGGAGGCGGCAGCCGTCATTTCCTCAACCCGTCGAACTTCGGCATCACGGTCACCCTGCTCGCCTTCTCCTACGTCGGCATCACCCAGCCCTACATGTTCACCGAGAAGCTCGACCCGACCGGGGCCTGGGTGCTGCCGGCGGTGCTGGTGTGCGCCGGCTCCTTCCTCAACGGCCGCTTCACCCACAAGCTGCCGCTCGTCGCCGGCTGGGTGGGCGGCTTCGTGCTGCAGGCGCTCGCGCGGTGGTGGCTGTTCGGCAACCTGCCGCTCGGCTCGCTGATGCCGCTGACCGGCGTCGCCCTGCTGCTGTTCACCTTCTACATGGTCACCGACCCGGCGACGACGCCGGTGCCGGCGGCCCGGCAGGTCGCCTTCGGCGCGGCGGTCGCGGCGGTCTACGGCGTGCTGCTGGCGTCGCACGTGGTGTTCACGCCTTTCTTCGCGCTGACCCTGGTGGCGATGGGACGCGGCGCGCTGCTGTGGGGAGCGAAGGCCCTGGCGTGGCGGCGCGCTCCGGCGGCGGCGGGTGCGGGCCCGCGGGTGATGGAGGCGGCGGCCGGCCGATGAGCGAAGGCATCGCCATCGTCGGCATGGGATGCCGCTACCCGGACGCACGGTCGCCGGCCGAGCTGTGGGAGAACGCGCTGGCGCGGCGACGGGCCTTCCGCGCGCTGCCCGCCGAGCGCCTGCGGCTCGACGACTATCGCGGCGCCGGTCCCGACGGCATCGGCCTGCAAGAGGCCGCGGTGCTCACCGGCTGGGAGTTCGACCGCCTGCGTTTCCGGGTGGCGGGCGCCACCTTCCGCGTCACCGACCTGACCCACTGGCTGGCCCTCGAGGTGGCCGCCGCGACGCTCGCCGACGCCGGCTTCGACGACGGCGTCGGGCTGCCGCGCGACGCGACCGGAGTGCTGGTCGGCAACAGCCTGACCGGGGAGTTCTCGCGCAGCCAGTTGCTGCGGATACGGTGGCCCTACGTGCGCCGGGTGCTGGCGGCCGAGCTGGCAGCCGAGGGCTGGGAGGAGGCGCGCACCGCGGCCTTCCTGGCCCGCATGGAGGAGAGCTACAAGGCCCCGTTCCCCGATCCTACCGAGGAGAGCCTGGCCGGCGGGCTGTCGAACACCATCGCCGGCCGCATCTGCAACCACTTCGACCTGCACGGCGGCGGCTACACCGTGGACGGCGCCTGCGCCTCGTCGCTGCTCGCCGTGGCCCAGGCCTGCACGGCGCTCGCCGCCGGCGACCTCGACGTGGCGCTCGCCGGCGGCGTCGACCTGAGCCTCGACCCCTTCGAGCTGGTGGGCTTCTCGCGCGCCGGCGCCCTGCTGACCGGAGACGGCGGCAAGGCCGGCGACCAGGGCGAGATGCGCGTCTTCGACCGGCGCTCCGCCGGCTTCCTGCCGGGCGAGGGCTGCGGCTTCGTCGCGCTGATGCGCGAGCGCCAGGCGATCGCCTGGGGCAAGCACATCCACGGCGTGATCCGCGGCTGGGGCATCTCCTCGGACGGCCACGGCGGCATCAGCCGGCCGGAGGCGGCGGGGCAGCGCCTGGCGCTCGCCCGCGCCTACCGGCGGGCGGGCTTCGACATCGCCACGGTGCCCTGCTTCGAGGGGCACGGCACCGGCACGACGGTGGGCGACGCCACCGAGCTTGCCGCCCTGGCCCAGGAGCTGCGCCAGGCGCGGGCGGCGGCGCCGTCTCTCGCCCTCGCGCCGCCGGCCGCCATCGGCTCGATCAAGGCCAACATCGGCCATACCAAGGCCGCCGCCGGCATCGCCGGCCTGCTGAAGGCGACCCTCGCGGTCGCCAACCAGCTGCTGCCGCCGGCCACCGGCTGCGAGGCGCCGCACGCCGAGCTCGACGGGGCCGCCCCGGTGCTGCGCGTGCTGGCGGCGGCCGAGCCCTGGCCTCCCGGCCGGCCGCTGCGCGCCGGGGTCAGCGCCATGGGCTTCGGCGGCGTCAACGCGCACGTCGTGGTGGAGGGCGCCGCGGCACCGTCGACGGCGACGTCGACGGCGACAGCGGCGGCGCGGCGGGCGGGGGGTCTGTCGGCGCGCGAGCGCAGCCTGGCGGCGCCGCCCCAGGACGTCGAGCTGGTGGCGCTGGCGGGAACCTCCGCGGCGGACCTCGCCGGCAGGGTGCGGCAGCTGGCCGACCTCGCGCCGCGCCTGTCGCGGGCCGAGCTCGGCGACGTGGCCGCCGCTCTCTACCGCCGGCTCGGCGCCGGGGCCGGCGGTGGCAAAGACGCTGGGACCGGCGGCAGCGAAGGCAATGAAAGCGGCGGCGGCAAAGACGCTGGGGCCGGCGGCTTCGCAGGCAACGGGACCGGCGCGGGCGAGCACTGGCGGGCGGCGATCGTGGCCGCGACGCCGCGGCAGCTGGCGGCCCGGGCCGCGGCGCTGCTCGGGTGGCTCGAGGGCGGCGCGACCCGCCGCCTCGACCCGCGGCAGGGGGTGTTCCTGGGCGTCACCGCGCCCGGCGAGGCGCCGCCCCAGGTCGGGCTGCTGTTCACCGGCCAGGGCTCGGTGGCCTACGCGGTGCCGGGCGGGGCCCTCGCCAGCCGCTTCGCGGAGATCTCCGGTCTGTACGAGCT
>DATKFK010001142.1:0-11501 GCA_035544375.1 Thermoanaerobaculia bacterium | reverse complement strand
CGGCAAGCGTCGATGAACTACTGAATGTCGCACGCATTGTCGCACGCTCCTTTTTACCATGGTCGCTGGCAGGCTACCAGCACCACACAAGGAGAACGACAGTGGCACAGGTAGACACACAGTTTTCCCACAGAGACCTCTTGCTTACGGAAAGCCAGGCAGCCCGCCTCCTGGGCGTTTCAGTGCGGACCCTACAGGCGTGACGCGTTCGGGGAGGCGGGAGTGGGCCGCGCTACGTGCGGATCAGTAGCCGCTGCGTCCGCTACAGGGTGCCGGACCTGGAAAGATGGATCGAGACTCGGCTGCGAAACTCGACATCGGACCAGGGCGAGAGCCGATGAGGTCTACAGACCCTTGGTGCGCCAGGGCTTCGCACTCACGCGCGCGGCGCGCGAGCTTTGCCCCGGTCTGCCGTTCGATTTCGGGGGTCTGCGTTTTGATTGGAGGTTGCAAGCGGATCTGCGGGCAAGGCGGGGTAGCGCCCGAGTGCGGGGCGAACGGCTGGCTTCCGCTCGGAGCGCGCCGGCGCCGGCGGGGGGAGCCATGAGCACTCCGCCGCCTGACTTGGTCGCGGCCCTCGACCGCGCCGTCAGAGACCGCGCCGGCCGAGCAGAGGGGCGGGAGATCCGCTTCCTGTGTCCTGCCCATGACGATCACAACCCCTCGGCTCGGTGGAACCGCGAAAAGAAGGTCTGGTGCTGCGATGTCTGCGGCGCCAGTGGTGGGGCGCGCGACCTCGCCAAGCGGCTGGAGGTGGAGCTGCCCGCCGTTGGCGTCCAGGCGATACACCGGACGGTCTACGCCATCCGCGACACCGCGGGCCGCGTCGTGGCCGAGCACGTCCGCATCGAAGACCCAGGGGGAAGGAAGCGCTTCACCTGGCGTCGAGATGGCCGCCCACGCCTACGCGGAATGCCGGTTTCCGAGCTGCCGCTGTACGGCGCCGAGCGCGTTGCAGGATTCAATCCTTCGCGGTTCGTGTTCGTCTGCGAGGGGGAGAAGACGGCCGACCGGCCGCTCGGCATCGGTGCCCAGGCGCTTGGCACGGTTACAGGCGCAAGCTCGGCGCCGGGTGCGGGGCCGCTGGCGGTGCTGCGCGGGCTGGACGTGGTGCTCTGGCCCGACCACGACCTCGCCGGCGCTCGGCACATGGAGCGAATCGCGGATCAGCTGCGCGGGCTAGCGAGGAGCGTGCGGATCTTCGCGCCCGCCGATTTGCCGGCAGGTGGCGACGCCGTAGAGTGGATCGAGAAGCGAAGCGCGGACGGGAAGGCGATCCTCGAAGAGCTGGAGACGGCCGCTGGCACGCTGCCGGTGCGGGACAGGTCGAACGAGCTCGCATCAGGCGACACCGAGGCAGGCTCATCAGGGCGCACCGTCGCCGACTCACCCGCGGACCCCGTAGAAGCTGCACTGTCGGCCCTTGGTGCCGCGGCCGACGCCAAGGCGGCTGAGCCGCATCTGCGCCAGCTCAGAGAAGCCCTCCGAGCTGCTGACGCTCTCCAACGGGCAACGGTCCGCGAACGCGCGATCTTGGCTCTTGGCGACAAGTTGAACGCTCCGGCGAAGCTGGTCGATGCGGCTCTCAGTCCTTGCCGGCTGGCGGCATCAGGACAGGGTCAAGCGGTAGGCTTCGAGGATCTGGAGCCATGGCCTGAACCCGTGGACGGCGCGGCGCTGCTTCTGGACCTCGCCGCCGTCCTCAACCGCTACGTGGCGCTTCCAGCTCACGCCGACGTTGCAGCCGCCCTGTGGAGCATTCACGCACACGCGCTCGCCGCCGCCGACACCTCGCCCATCCTGGCGTTGATCTCACCCGAGAAGCGATGCGGGAAGACAAGGACCCTGTTGGTGCTCAGTAGCTTGGTCCCGCGGCCTCTCTCTACCTCCAACATCACCCCCGCCGCTGTCTTCCGTTCCATCGAGGTTTTCTCACCGACTCTACTGATCGATGAAGCGGAGACCTTTCTAGGCGAGCGCGAGGAGCTACGCGGCGTGATCAACAGCGGCCACAGCCGCCATGCTGCCTTTGTCGTGCGGACGACGGGGGATGACCATGAGCCCCGCCGCTTCTCGACCTGGGCGCCGAAGGCGGTGGCCCTCATCGGCCGCCTGCCGGACACCCTGACCGACCGCAGCATCGTGATCCCGATGCGCCGTCGTGCGCCGGAGGAGCGGATCGAGCGCCTACGGCTCGACCGTCCAGGCGCGTTCGCGGAGCTTTGCCGGCGGGCGGCGCGATGGACCGCCGATCACCTGGCCGAGTTGCGCGCGGCCGATCCAGAGGTTCCACCCGAGATCAGCGATCGGGCGGCGGACAACTGGCGCCCTCTACTGGCGATCGCAGATCTCGCCGGGGGCGAGTGGCCCCGGCGGGCTCGACAGGCCGCGCTCGCCCTCTGCGGTGCGGAAGACTCCCAGGACGGCGCGGGCGAGCAGCTTCTCGGCGACATCCGGGATGCGTTCCGCGAGCGCGAGGTGGCACGGATCTTCACCGAGGATCTGCTTGCCGACCTGTGCGCACGGGAAGACCGACCGTGGCGAGAGTGGTGCCACGGTAACCACCTGACCGCAATTCAGCTCGCCAAGCTCTTGAAGCCCTTCGGCATCCGGCCACGGTCGATGCGCAACAGCGGCGGCAACGCCAAGGGCTACGAGCTGGCGGCCTTCGCCGATGCCTTCGGACGGTATCTCCCCGCCGAGCCGTCACAGCCGTCACAAGTCAAGCAGGACGGGCCTTTGCTCGAATCCGCGACCCGTCACACGCTGGACGGTGTGACGGATCTCGAATGAGGCGCAAAGCCTTACGGAGCCGATGTTGTGACGGGTGTGACGGATCGGCACCTGGGCGCCAGCTGAGGGAGATAGAAAGCGACCTCGCAAAGCGCCCCCTCCCTGTGCCCGCCGGCGGCCAGCGCGCGGCTGAGGGCGGCGTCGGGTGCTGCGGTTTGCCTTCCCGCTCGCGCCGGCGGGAGGCGCTGCCACGTAGAGAGGAACCAGGGGAAGGAAGATTTGATTTGGGGTATCAGGAGTTGGGTCGCCGGCGCACGGCTCCCCTGGTGCCGCAGGGCCTCCAGTTCGATCCCGGAGCTTACCCCCTGCTTACCCAAAGGCGACCAGCGAGAGCGCCACTGAAGCTAAATCATTAAAAATATTGGTGCGGCTGGGAGGACTCGAACCCCCGACCAAGAGTTTAGGAAACTCCTGCTCTTTCCACCTGAGCTACAGCCGCAGGCGTGAAAAGTATACCCCATGGGCGGCTGCGGGCTCGCAGGCGGTCCTCGGCCCCTGTACCGTATTGGGGCGCGCCCCACTGCCCCACGGAAGATCGCGGGACCCAGCTGCCGGGCGCCGGCGATCGTGGTCTGATCCACCCCCACGGCCACGATCGCCTGGCTCTCACCCCTCTCCTCCCTACCTCTCGCTCGGTGGCGAGCCGATCCCCCGCGGCGGCCACCGCGCGGTGCGGATCGATATCCAGCTTCGCTTGGCTTGCCTGGCCTTGTGGCTTTGCGCCTGGCTATCCGGCGGGCAGCGTGTAGTTGCCGAAGATCCCGGACCCGGTGACGGCGTAGAAGGCCAGCCTGCCCCCGGCCAGCTGGTTGACGGTGATCCCCAGGTAGATGATGCCTCGGCCGTCGATGGTGTCGTCCGTGGTCACCAGCTTCTTCAGGCTCCCGCCGACGCGGGCAAAGATGCCAAATTTGTTGTTCTCGTAACCGCCGAGGAAGGCGACGCCGTCGCCGGCAATCGCGGGAGACTCGGTGAAGAAGGTCTGGAACACGCCGTGACCGCCCGGCACCGGGGTGTTGCGATCGGCGACGACCTGGAGCGGCCCCCCCGCGGCCCGCACATAGATTCCATCGCTGCCGGCAGAGCCGACGCCATGGAAGGCAACCCGATCGCCCGACGCTGCCGGCGAGGCGAAGCCGGTGAACGTGCCCCCCACTCCGGGCACGACGGTCCGGTGGTCGGCGACGACATTGAGGCTGCCACCCCTGGAAGTGTAGATGCCCGCGGCAACCTGCTGGCCCTCATGGTTGCCGAAGAAGGTGATCCCCGCCGCGGTCGCCACCGCGCCGTCGAGGTAGCTGAACGTGCCACCGCCGCCCGGGATGGGCGTCGAGCCGTTGGCAATCACGACGGGAGCCTGCCTCACCGGAAAGCCCGCGGCATAGACGCCGTAGGCGCCGCTGCCGTCCCGGCCGACGAAGGCGATGGTGCCGCCGGCGTCGAACCCGGGCTGGCCGAAGGCGCTGAAGGTCCCCGCGCCGCCAGGCACCGCCATCCTGGTGTCGGCGACTCGCTGCATGATCTCGCCCGATTTGACGTAGACGCCCAGGGTGTCCTCGGAGCCCGCGCCGACGAAGGCGGCGGCTTGCCCGGCCGGCGTGGGAAGCCCGAAGTCGGTGAACTTCCCGCCGGTCGAGGGGATGCCCGCCCCCACCGCCAGGAACACTTGCAGGCTGCCGCCGAGGCTCGCATAGACGTTGGAGGGCTGATCCTTGCCGGAGCCCACGAAGACGGCGATCTCGGGACTGACCTGCGGGAAGGTCATGAAGGTGAAGTTGCCGGCGCCCCTGGGCACGGGGGTCGAGGTCGAGGCAATGACCGCCGCTGGCACCGGAACGCCGGCACCCGGCCGATGCAGGTGCCCGTGGAGCGAACGCCGGAATGGATCGATCAGCTGTGCCATCGAGTCTCTCCTTGTGGCTGCGCGTGGACGGATCGGCGCGCAACCGCCCGAGACGATCTCGGAGAGGCCCGCCTGCCCATGCCGTCCAGGCCGTGTAGAGGCATTCACGGCTACTGGTGCTCCAGCCCGACGTGCCGTGACACGGCGTGCCGTGCCGCAGCGTCAGTACTGGATGAGCGAAGCGACGTCGTAGTCGGCCAGGGCGGCCCGCCCGGGGAGGAAGGTGAGCTCGACGATGAACCCCAGGCCGGCGACGGTCGCGCCCTGCGACTCGACGAGGCGGGCGGTCGCCTTGGCGGTGCCGCCGGTGGCGATGAGGTCGTCCACGATCAGGACCCGCTCGCCGCGGGACACGGCGTCCTGGTGCATCTCGAGCGCATCCTTGCCGTATTCGAGCTCGTAGGTCTCGCGGACCTTGAGATAAGGAAGCTTGCCGGGCTTGCGCACCGGGACGAAACCGGCGTTGAGGTTGTAGGCGACGATGGGCCCGAACATGAAGCCCCGCGACTCGATGCCGACGACCTTGTCGATGTGCCGGCCGGCGAACAGCCAGACGAAGCGATCGACCGTCTTGCGCAACGCCAGCGGGTCCTGCAGCAGGGTGGTGATGTCGTAGAAGAGGATCCCCGGCTTCGGAAAGTCGGGCACCTCGCGGATGTGGCTCTTCAGGTCGTCCATGACGCTCTCCCCTCGGCCCGCCCACGGACGGGCGGGCCCGCTCAGTGGTCGATCTCGAACCTGTCCCACGCCGGTTCGCCGGTCAGGGGCTCCTCGCGCAGGCCGGCGACGGCGGCGCCCGGCGGGCCTCGCCGCACCCATGCCTTGAGCTCCTCCACCTTCTCGGCCTCGCCGGCGACCTCGATCTCGACGTCGCCGTCCGGCAGGTTGCGGACGCGGCCGGCCACGCCCAGCTCGCGCGCCACGCCACGCACGAAGTAGCGGAAGCCGACCCCCTGGACGCGCCCGCGCAACCGGATGCGCAGGGCCACCCGCCCCCCATCCTGCCGCTGCCCTCCGCCACCACCGCCTCCCCCACTCCCGCCAGCACCCCCCTCGCCGCCCGCGCCGCCGGCGCCGCCGCCGCTCACTTCCCGCCGTCCTTCCAGCCGTGGCGGCCGACCAGCGGCACGAAGCCGACCTCCTCGCCCTCCTTGCGCCGCAGCTCGCCGCGCGCCGACTTGCGGTAGAGCACCAGCCGCTGCGCCTGCCGCTGACCCTCGGGGATGAGCAGGCTGCCGCCGGGCGCCAGCTGCTCGAGCAGGGGCTCGGGCACCTTGGGGGCGCCGGCGGCGACCAGGATGCGGTCGTAGGGCGCCCACTCGCTCCAGCCGACGGTGCCGTCGAAGACCTGGATCTTGACGTTCTCGAACTTGAGCTGGCGGATGCGCGGAATGGCCTGCTGCGCCAGCTCGGCGATGCGCTCGAGGCTGTAGACGCGCCGCGCCAGGGTCGCCAGCAGCGCCGTCTGGTAGCCGGAGCCGGTGCCGATCTCGAGCACCGAGTGGTGCGGCAGCAACTCCAGCAGCTCGGTCATGCGCGCCACGATGTAGGGCTGCGAGATGGTTTGCGCGGCGCCGATCGGCAGCGCGTGGTCGCCGTACGCCTGCGAGCGCAGGTGGTCGCGCACGAAGAGGTGGCGCGGCACCTTGCGCATGGCCTCGAGCACGCGCTGGTCCTTGATGCCGCGGCCGGCGATCAGGTCGCGCACCATGCGCTCCCGCAGGACCGCGAAGTCGCTCATTCGCCGCCGGCATCGGCCGGCCGCGCGGCCGCCCCGCCGTCGCTCAGCTCGCCGAAGTCGAGGCGCGCCAGCTTCTCCTCTAGGGTGCCGAACATCTCGAGCCCTCGATAATAGGTGAGGTCCAGATGCAGCGGGGTGATCGACACCCGCCCCGAGGCGACCGCCTCGTGGTCGGTGCCGCTGGCGCTCTGCCACATCGGCGTGCCGGCGATCCAGTAGTACCGGCGACCGCGCGGATCGAGCTTCTCGACCACCGACTGCTTGTAGACCCGGCGCCCCAGGCGGGTGAAGCTGACGCCGCCGATGGCTCCGGCCGGCACGTTGACGTTGAGCAACAGGTCCGGCGGCAGCTTCTCCTCGAGCAGCGTCTCGACCAGCCGGCGAGCGAAGCGCGCCGCCGGCTCGAAGGAGAAGCCCTCGCCGACCTCCTGGCTGAAGGCAAGGGAAGGAATGCCGAGCAGCGTCCCCTCGAAGGTGGCGCTCACCGTCCCGGAGTAGGTCACGTCGTCGCCGACGTTGAGGCCGAAGTTGATGCCGGAGCAGACGAGGTCCGGCGGCCGGTCCTTAAGCACCCACAGCACCGCCAGGTTGACGCAATCGGTGGGCGTGCCGTCGACCGAATACCAGTTCTCCCGCACCTTCTGCATGCGCAGCGGCCGGCTCAGCGTCAGGGCGTGCCCCGAAGCGCTCTGCTCGCGGTCCGGGGCGACCACGAAGACCTCGGCGAGCTGTGACAAGGCGGCGACCAGGGTCTTGATGCCCTCGGAGAAGATGCCGTCGTCGTTGGTCACCAGGATGCGTGTCATCGCCGGCCTACGGAACTCTCCGGATATACCTGCCGACCAGCGGCGCCAGGGCGCGCAGGGTCGCCTCCGGGATCCGCGAGTGCTCGGTGATCAGCGCATGGCGCAGCGCGTCCGGGCAGGGGCAGCCCTGCCGCTCGTCGGCAAGGCGGGCCACGATGTGACGCACCACCTCCTGCGACATGATGACGTTCTTGCCGATGACCTCCATCACCCCTTCCCCGCTGACCGCCTCCTCCGTCTCGTGCCAGCAGTCGTAGTCGGTCACCATCGACAGCGACACGTAGCAGATCTCGGCCTCGCGGGCCAGCCGCGCTTCGGTCAGGTTGGTCATGCCGATGACGTCGACGCCATGGGAGCGATAGATCTCCGACTCGGCGCGGGTCGAGAACTGCGGCCCCTCCATGTTCACGTAGGTGCCGCCCCGGTGCACCGTCGCGCCGGCGGCGCGCGCCGCCTCGACCCCGACGTCAATCAGCCGCGGACAGATCGGCTTGGCCAGCGAGACGTGCGCCACCAGGCCGTTGCCGAAGAAGGTGTCGATGCGGTGCCGGGTGCGGTCGTAGAACTGGTCGGGCACCACGATGTCGGTCGGCTTGTATTCGAGCTTCATCGAGCCGACCGCCGACACCGAGATCAGCTGCTCGACGCCCAGCACCTTGAAGCCATAGATGTTGGCCCGGTAGTTGAGCTCGGAAGGCAGCAGCCGGTGGCCGCGGCCGTGGCGCGGCAAGAACGCCACCCGCTTGCCCTCGAGCTCGCCGATGACATAAGGGTCTGAGGGATCGCCGAAAGGCGTGGCCAGGTGCCGCTCCTCCTCCACCTTCAGCCCCGCCATCTGGTAGAGGCCGCTGCCGCCGATCACACCGATGCGGACGTTGCCTGATTCGAGCATTCCTCTGCGCTCCTCTTCTTTACGGGTTCCTGAAACGGGAGGCCCTCGCGCGCCCTCGGCGTCTGCGGCGCTCCGCAAACGCCGCACCCGCACACCCGGCCGCAGAGTCTACAGCAGTCGGGACCGGCCGCGCCGCAGCCCCTGCTCGATCGCCGCGGCCACCGCCAGCGCCGTCGCCAGCGCCTGCCGCCCGGCCGCCCCGCCGACGATCCGGGCCGGCGGCACGGCGCCGGCCGCCGCGGACCCCGCCCCCCCCGCGAAGCCCGCCGCCGGGCCCGCGGCGGCGGCGCGGCACGCCGCGACGAATCCCTCAAGCTCGCACCGCAGCGGCTCGGCGCGGGTGAGCTCGAGGTTGTCGGGCACGATCCGCCGGCCGCCG
The DNA here is from genome assembly GCA_035544375.1 of Thermoanaerobaculia bacterium. Taxonomy (GTDB): domain Bacteria; phylum Acidobacteriota; class Thermoanaerobaculia; order Multivoradales; family UBA5704; genus JASLEW01. The sequence goes on along the minus strand of DATKFK010001142.1, from coordinate 2,987 downwards.
GGATGCTCGTCCAGGCGATAGCCGTGGATCTCCTGCGCCACGTAGTCGAGCGAGTAGTAGCGGCTGGGCAGGAAGGTGCGCAGCTTGCGCACCCTTTCCGCGGAGACCCGCGACGCGGTCAGGTTGGCGACGCAGCCCGAGGCCAGCTCGAGGCGGACGTTGGCAATGTCGGTGCGCGGCGACAGCACCGGGATGCCGGTCGCCCGCACCTCCGCGACCGGAGAGCCGTCGAGCGCATGCAGGATCTGCAGGTCGTGGATCATCAGGTCGGCCACCACGTCGACGTCCAGGCTGCGCGGTGTGAACACCGCCAGGCGCTGCACCTCGACGAAGCGCGGCGGCACGCCGACCGCGAGCAGCGCCTGCACCGCGGGATTGAAGAACTCGACGTGCCCCACCGCCAGCACGCGGCCCGCCGCGGCCGCCGCCGCGAGCAGCCGGTCCGCCTCCTCGAGGCTCGCCGCCAGCGGCTTCTCGATCAGCACGTGGAGGCCGCGGCCGAGCAGCTCGCAGCCGATCTCGGCGTGCAGCAGAGTCGGCACCGCCACCACCATGGCGTCCACCGCCGCCGCCAGCTCCTCGGCACTCGCAAAGACCCGCGTCCCGTGCTCGGCCGCGACCGCCTCCGCCGCCTCCCGGCGCAGGTCGTAGACCCCCACCAGCTCGGCGCCGGGAAGCGCGGCCAGGACGCGCACGTGATTGCGCCCCATGGCGCCGGCGCCCAGCACGCCGAGCCGCGGCGCCCCCGCAACGCCCGCCATGACGGCCGCGCCGGCGACCCCTGCCGCCGTGCCCGCCATGCCCGCAGCGCCGCTCACGCCGGCCGCCGTCATCGCTTCAGGTGACCCGCGCTCCGCCCGCATCGCCGGCCTCGCCCGCATCGCCCGCATCGCCCGCCTCCCCGGCGCGGCCCGCGCCGTCGCCGGCCAGCCCCCGCTCCATGCCGCGCGGCACCGCCTTGGTGACGCCGCGGCGCGAGCTCTCGATGAACTCGACGAAGAGGTCCACCTCCCGGTCGCCGCCGAGCTCCTCGCGGATGCGGGCCACCGCCTGCCGGGTGTTCAGCCCGGAGCGCGCCAGCAACCGGAAGGCCTTGCCGAGACGGGCCAGCTGCGCGCTGTCGAAACCCTTGCGCCTGAGGCCGACGGTGTTGATGCCGTAGCAGGCCGGGTTGACCCCCACCGTCTTGACGTAGGGCAGCGCGTCCTTGCTCATCACCGTGTAGGCGCCGAGATAGGCATGGCGCCCGATGCGGGCGAACTGGTGAATGGTGCAGAAAGCGCCGACGATGGCGTCGTCGTGCACCTCGACGTGGCCGGCCAGGGTGGCGAGGTTGGCGAACACGGTGCGGTCGCCGACCTGGCAGTCGTGCGCGATGTGGACGTAGGCCATCAGCAGGTTGTGGCTGCCGATGCGGGTGACGCCGCCGCCGGCGACGGTGCCGCGGGAGACGGTGCAGAACTCCCGGATCATGTTGTGGTCGCCGATCTCGAGCCGCACCGGCTCCCCCTGGTACTTGAGGTCCTGCGGATCGAAGCCGATCGCGGTCTGCGGGAAGATGCGGTTGCCGCGCCCGATGCGGGTGGGCCCCTGGACCTGGGCCGCCGCGCCGATCTCGGTGCCGTCGCCGATCTCGACGCCCGGACCGATCACCGCGAACGGACCGACCCGCACGCCGGCCCCAAGGGACGCCTCGGGATCGACGTGGGCCAGGGGATGCACGTAGCCGCTCAGGGGCCCGCTCCTGGTGGTCTCCGCCATCTCAGAGCCCCACCCGGGTCGAGGACAGCACCGCCTCGGCGGCCAGCTGGCCGTCCACCAGCGCCTTGCACGACAGCCGGCTGTGCCCGCTGCGGATCCGCAGGACGTCGATCTCGAAACGCAGCTGGTCGCCCGGCACCACCGGCCGCCTGAACTTGGCGTCGGAGATGCCGGTCAGGTACAGGAGCTTGCCCTGGCGCTCCTCGACCTCCTGCAGCAGCATCAGGGCGCCGGCCTGCGCCATGGCCTCGATCACCAGCACGCCCGGCATCACCGGCTTGCCGGGAAAGTGGCCGGCGAAGAACGGCTCATTGATGGTGACGTTCTTGATCGCCACCAGCCGCTTGCGCGGCTCGTACTCGATGACGCGGTCGACCAGCAGCATCGGGTAACGGTGCGGCAGCATCGACAGGATCCAATCGATGCCCAGGGGGGTGAACCCCGGCACGTCGTCGCTCACGGTGAACCTCCTTCCAGACGCCGCTCGATCGCGCGCAGCCGGCGGAACATCTCCTCGAGCTTCCACAGCAGGACGATCTGGCGCCGCCAGCGGCCGATCTCGTGCGCGGGGCTGCCGCCGACGACTGCGCCTCGCGGCACCGACTCGAAGACGTCGGTGCCGGCCGCCGCCTGCACGCCGTCGCCGATCTCGACGTGATCGACGGCTCCGACCCTCGCCCCCAGCACCACGCCGTCGCCGATCCGCGTGCTGCCGGCGATGCCGACCTGGGCGCAGAGCAGCGACCGGCGGCCGACCTGGACGTTGTGCCCGAGCATGACCTGGTTGTCGATCTTGGTGCCGGCACCGATGCGGGTCTCGCCCAGCGCGGCGCGGTCGATGGTGGTATTGGCGCCGATCTCGACGTCGTCCTCGACGACCACCCTCCCCACCTGCGGCAGCTTGTGATGGACGCCGTTCGACGTGGCGTACCCGAAGCCGTCGCCGCCGAGCACCACCCCCGAATGCACGATGCACCCGGCGCCGACCGCGGTGCGGTCGTAGAGCACGGCGTGCGGATGGATGAGCGCCCGCTCGCCGATCGCGCAGCCCCGCCCGACGACGGCGTGCGCCAGCACCGCGGCCCCCGCGCCGACGGTCGAGCCGGCGCCGATCACCGCGTAGGGGCCGAGATGCGCCGCCGGGTCGACGACCGCTCCGGCCTCGACGATCGCGGTCGGGTGCGCTCCCGGCTCGCGCACCTCGGCCGGGTGAAAGAGCTCGAGCA
>DATKFK010001141.1:0-8021 GCA_035544375.1 Thermoanaerobaculia bacterium | reverse complement strand
GCCCTACAGCTGGCCTGCAACGCCAGACCGCGGCAACAGCCCCTCGACACACCGCCTGCGCACGACCTCTGGCTCTTAGTCCGGACTTCCCAATGGCCAGCGCGACGCTGTCACGACGCGATAGTCGGACGGACTCCTAGCGCCGGCTTGAGAAGTTCGCCAAGCCGTACAAGAAGCCTCTCACCTTCTTCCTGAGCGGCGACTGAGGGCAGCCTCTACACGAGCGAGGCGAGATAGGGCTCGAAAGTCCGCCGGATGGGCGGGTAAGGGCGGCGCACTTCGTCCCGTGTCAGCGGCTGATCTTGCGAGAGCTCGACAAGAATCTAGGTGCACGCAACCCCACCCCTTGTGTGCATCATTTGTTTCTCCTCCTGGTCGGCGGGCTGTTGTCACCACCCATTCGCTGCCGGATCGCACCTCGTTAAAGGATTTCAACTCGCCCTTCCGGGCAGCAGTGCGTTCGTAGGTCGCATGGGGTACTCTCACTTACCGCGCAAGTGCCTTGGACATTGCCGTTTCAAGCTGCTCAATCGAGGTAAACACGATCCCTTGCATCCCAACGCTGATAGCGCCAGCTACATTGTCAGGATTGTCATCTATCATCAACGCCGTGCTCGCGGGCACCGCCAATGCGGCCAGCATGAGTTCATAGATTCTGTTGTCAGGCTTCGCGCTCCTAACCTCGCTTGATACTACAATCGCATCAAAGGCGGTCTCAAGCTGGTGCCTTTGTAAAATACTGCGGACAAACTCAGATGCGGAGTTTGTGAGTAGACCTAGCCGAAACTGCGCCTTCAGTGATCGCACGACATTGACCACATTAACATCAATGCGCACATACTCATCCCATTCTTGCCGGATCTGTTGCGGCGGGATATTTGTCATAGCGCCAAGCTGTGCAAGCATATCGCCTTGAGATATTTCACCGAGATCTGCTGCATGCACTATATCTGCCTTCACCCGCTTTGCCTCAGATTCTGAGAAATGGCGCGCAAGCCAAAACGGCGCCACCTCAGAGCAGATGACACCAAAGAAATCAAAGACGATGGCCCTGTAGCACATGTGTGCCTATTCTCCTATTGCACCTAAGGTGCCCGCGCGCCAAGAGGCGCTCCAACTCGTTTGGCGCCATCGAGGTGGGCTATAGTCTAACTGGCTCAAGCCAGGACAACCATCGATGAACGCGAGCCAAGAGACAAACACCACTCTGCGCTTCTCTCCTCTTCATCGATGATGAGCCTCGCAGCTTCGTTTAATTCACCAAACTGACACTCAAGGATGATCCCGAGTTTGGAGCTGTCTCCGACGAGAACGCTTTTTGCCGATGCGCTCATGATATCTCGTTTGTTCGTTGCCTCGGCATTCTCGTGCGTTGTGAAACTGCCGTCCAACCCAATGCCGTTTACGCCCACAAAGCCAAGGTCGAAAGGACCCAACTCTTCAGCGAGGCGACCTAAGTACCCTCGGTCGCACCCCATCGCAGGTACTATTGCCTGCGTGTTCGGGCGCACGCGACCGCCGGGCACGAAGAGGCGAACGGCAGAAAAATCGTCGTCAAAGCCCATGGTTACGCAGCAGTCGGAGATCATATCGGCGATATTTATGGATGTTGTGGCTATCGCGAGGTTAATCAGTGAACGGGTCTCAATCCTCTTGCAGATGACCCGCACCACCTCCTCGACCGTTGAGCCGGCGTCCAGAAGAATTTTCATCCCGTTCTGCACGAAGGTGGCAGCCTTGCGGCCAATGCGCTCCTTCTTGCTGTGTTGAATTTCGGCTTTCCAGCTGGCGTGCTCCTCGACCAGAAACAGCTCAAAGCCATCGTATAGCAGGCCCGGTATGAGGTTGCGGCTTGCAACAGCTGAAAGTACAGCCTCGAAGTCTGCGGAGTGAATGGGTTTTTCACCCTGCGAATTAACCACTTCTCGCAGCGTCTCGCGCGAGATGGGATTTGATTGACGGTGAGGGAAGACAGCCTTTTGGATCAAGGCTGCCTGGGCCTTAAGCAGCGTATCGGCTTCGGAGAGCATCGCGGATGCAGTCTTTGGCTTCGGCGCTCTAAGGCGATCCATATCTCTACATACTAGCGCGAAGAGTTCGGAAGCGATCGAATCAGCAAGGGCACGCACGGAAGATTCCAAGAAATCCTTAAGACGGAGATGCTTTCGGTTCTGTATTTCTATATTGGCGATCGCACGGAGGGCATGCTCGTCAATGACGATCGGGAGGAGGATCGTTCGACCAGTAACCTTCTCGGTCTGAAGAGTCCACTCTAACTCCTTCGTCACCCAGCTAGACAGCGCGGCGTGCTCATCGATAAACAGGAGCACGTAGTCCATATCGGACTTGATCGTTGTCTCAATAGAGTCGGAGAGGTCGTCGCCAAATAGCAGCCTGTCTTCGTCGATCCAGGAGCCGAGGTATTCGGGAAGGTATCTCTTGACTTCCCGCACGAGCGGCTTCTGTGTGCTGCTGTGGCTGAGGAAGATGTGCACCGCGCCTTCTCCAACCGTGAAAGAGGTCCGCTCTCGGCGGATCTACTATCGTCTCTCGTGTATCTTGGCGAGGCGGTAGTCTATCACGCAATGATTAGGAGCGCCAACGCTGGTCCGGAGAACCGTTGAGTTCTTGTCTCGGTACTTCCTCAGAGAACCGCTCCGGCAAGCTCGCGCGGGCGGCAAGGAAGCCGGTGACCGGGAAGGGCGAGGATCTGCTCTCCTGGCTCCGCGCCCATGACTTCACGAAGAAGGAGGGCGAGTCGATCATCGAGATGGCGAAGAGCGAGGAGGGCGGCGCCAGAACCGTCTGGCAGCTCGTCCAGGGCTGCTCGTGGCCGAGGTCGAGGAGGTCAAGCTGGGTGAGGGCCGCGCGGCAGACTTGGACCGCCTTCTCCGTCGCCTCCTGGTGGAGATGCATTCCGAAGAGATAGAGGAGATCGAGGAAGGCGGCCCGGTACGACTCGCGCTCGAACCCGTCGGCGATCACCGCCTCGAAGAGCTGCTCCGCCTCGCTGAGGTGCCCCAGGGCTTCGAGGAGTCTCGCCGCGGTGAAGCTGCTTCTGCGTTCCGCATCCGGCCGCGCCCGACCGTCCTCACGGCACCCTGGAGGCGAGCCACCGCTCGAAGACCCGTCGGATGCGCGGGGAGGGGCGGCTTACTTCGTCGCGCTCCCAGGCGCCGACCGTGCCGTGGTCGAGTCCGAGCCGGCCGGCAAGCGCTTTCTCGTCGCCCGCCAGAAGCAGCGCGGTAATGACGGGTGGTGGGCTGCGCCCGAAGGTCCGCACCAGCGCTCTTCATTGCCCGCCTCACTGGCCGGCTGGCCTACAGAGGCAGGAACGAAATCCGATTCACCCACTCCTCCGCTTCCATCGTCGCCCAGATGAGAAGAAGCCACTCTGCAGCGTCCGACACGGGCATGTGCTGTGGGACCAGCACGACACCGGCGCTTTGGCCGCCCTGTACAAACTCCGCAAAGTGAATGGGCATCGTCTTGCGGTCATGGCTGACCAGCACCCTGCCTGTCTTGGCTGCGGCAGCCAGAACCTGGTCGTCCCGAAGACCGGCGAAGTTTGCATCGAGGGCGGTGCGAAAGTCGACACCTGGCTCTTTGCGGGTCAGGGCCAGGACGATCGCAAGGTTGAGGTCGGCATCCGCCTGGAAGCGGATGCTCACGGCTGGCGCTGTCGTGCGTCGATGAGCTTCTGGTAGAACGCGGGGTCAGCGCGCCGATTGGCCTCCAGCAGGCGCTCGTAATCGAGCCGTCCCTCAAGGAGATAGGCATCTATTTCGGCGCGGTGCGCAAGGTAGAAGGCGATCGCGCCATAGACCTGCTCAAGGGTCAACAGAGGGAATGACTGCGCGATACCCTCCGCAGTCTGACCGTTCAGGAAGGCGTAAACGATCGAGTCAAGCGACACTCTCGTGTCGTTCACCCAGTAGCCGCCATCCCGCTGCGAGACGTACCCTTCACCCTTCATCTACTTGAGGATACAGCATTATGTGTGGCACCTACCAGGCTGAGGCTACCTCTCAGCCCTGGCCCTGGCCCTGCGCCTTGACCGCCCGGACAACGAGCGCTCCCCCTCCCATGCCGCCGGCCACCTCACGGACGCCGACCGCCGAGAAGCCCGCGGTCGCCAGGAGCCGCTCCAACTCGGCGGCGCCGACGTTCCTGAAGCCGAAGCGCTCGAGGTGGGCATGCGCCAAGGCCTGCTGCGAGCGCATGGCGACGGCCAGGACTCCGACGGCCTCGAGGACGCGCCAGGCCTCGCGCAAGTCGAGAGCCGCTATCGCCTCCCGGTTGAGCGCACGATTGCCGGAGTTCAGCAGCCGAGCGACCAGCGGCGCGAACCGGCCGCTCGGGTTCGAGACCTGGCGGGCGACATAGCTGTCGAGTCCCATGCGCTTCGATCCCGATCGCAGCAGCCTGCCTACACCTTGCGCACGGGCCCCGAGTACTCGGCCAGCTGCGCGTCGCTGGTGAGGAGCGTGATGCCTTCGCCGAGGGCCTGGGCCAGGAGCAGGCGGTCGAAGGGGTCTTTGTGCAGCGGGGGAAGGCTATCGATGCCAACCGCATGCTGGCTGGTGATGGGAAGCTCCACATAGCCGTTGTCGAGCAACCCGCGACGCAGCAGGCGAGGCTCGACACGGAAGTCCTCCCGTCCCAGGGTGCTCTTGATGGCGATCTCCCACAGGCTGGCAGCGCTGAAGATGAGCTCGTTGTGCTGGTCGTCGAGGAGTTGGCGCGCCGTGGTGGAGAGCCGTTGGGGTTGGCCGGCCGCCCAGAGCAGGAGCTGGGTGTCCAGCAAGAGCTTCACGTTCCGCTCCCGAAAAGGGCCGCGATCTCGGATTCCGCCATGCGGTTGAAGTCTTCGGGCACCGTGATTTCGCCTGCCAGGAAGCCCAGCCGCCGCGGCTCCGAGGGAGCCACCAGGGCCGCCACTCTCACCAGCGGCTTGCCCGCCTTGGCGATCACGAAGGCTTCGCCCTTGGCGGCGCGATCGACCAGCTTCGAGAGCTGGGTCTTGGCTTCGTGGATGTTGACTGTGACCATATCGATCTCCATGGACTAAGTCTATAAAACTAAGTCTAGTTCGCCAACCGCCTTCCGTCAAGCGGGTGTGGCAGGGTAGTGGGGCGGCGCCCCGCCCCAGGAGGCAGCCCTTTTCGAGGATCGGCTCGAACTGCTCGCGCCGCTGTGCCGGCACCACGTCGTAGTGGCCGTGGAAATAGAGGGTCGGCTGCGCATCGCCGTGCCAGCCGCGCACCGCCAGGCACCCGTCCGGAGCCTCGATCGACTCCACCGGCAGGCCGAGCCCTTCGATCTCGCGCCGCAGGGCGGCGGCGCATTCGCGATAGCGCTCTCCAGGTGGATTTTCGGTCGGGATGGCGATCAACTCCCTGGCGAAGCGGAGAAGATCGTCGCGGTGAGCGTCGATGGCCTCGGCGATCCCGGCCGCCAGCCCGCTCATTCGCGCCTGGTCCATCTCTCGCCGCTCCTGCGGACCACCGTCAGCGCCCCCACTGCTCCCGGAACCAGGCCACCGTCTCGCTCAGGCCGTCCGCGGAGTCCACCTGCGGCTTCCAGGCAAGCTCGCGTTCGGCCTTGGCCCCGGAGACGTCCTTGCCGCCGAAGTCGCCGGGGCGCTCGGGACCGTGCTCGATGCGCACCTGCTCGCCGACGAGCTTGCGGATGCCCTCGGCGACCTCGAGCACGGTGACCTTGCGCCGCCCCTCGAGGTTGTAGGTCTGGTTGGCCGCGGTGTCGGCCATGGCGAGCACGTGGCCGCGGGCCAGGTCGTGGGCGTGGACGAACTTGCGGAACTGGTCGCCGCGCCCGGCGACGCTTCCAGCACGTTGGCGGTGCCGACGACGTTGAGCGAGGTGGTGTAGACCGGGTACTTGAAAGCGTAGTTGACGTTGGCCACCGCCGCCAGGTCGAAGATGTGCTCGGCGCCGCGGGTCGCCGCCAGCACCGACGAGAGGTCCATCAGGTCGACGTCCCCGAAGCCCACGTCACGGCGGTGAGGACGGACACGGTGATCGAGGACGGTGACCTGGCAGCCGGCCTCGACCAGGGCGTCCACGACATGGGAGCCGATGAAGCCCGAGCCGCCGGTCACCACCGCCTGGGTCGCTGCTGTCATGGCGCGCTATCCGACCAACTCGCCGAGCGCGCGCAGCACCTGGTGAGCGTCGCGCTCTTCCATGCCGGCGAAGACAGGCAGGCACAGGTGGCGGGCGCACAGGTCGTCGGCCACCGGCAGCGGCGCGCCGGCATATTCGCGGAACACCGGCTGCGCGTGGAGCGGCGTCTCGTAGACCTCTCCCGCCAGCGACACGCCATGGCGCTCCCGCAGCGCCTGCTTGAGCGCCGTCCGGTCGGCGCGGCGGGAGAGCACGGCGATGTACTTGTAGTAGTTGCTGACGCCGCCGGCCGGCACCGCGAGCGCCCGCAGATGGCGAAACCCGCCGCCGTCGCGGCCGGCGAAAGCCGCGTCGTAGACCGCGGCGGCGCGGCGCCGGTCGGCGAGCATCGCCGGCAGCCGTTCGAGGTGGCGCAGGCCGATGATGGCGTGGGGCTCCGACAGCCGCCGGTTGTAGCCCATGCGGGTGTGGGCGTTCTGGGTGAAGCTCGCCTTGCCCTGGTCGCGATAGATGCGGGCTTCGGCATCGAGGCGGTCGTCGCCGGTGACGATCATGCCGCCCTCGGCCGAGGTCATCACCTTGGTGGGGTAGAAGCTGAAGGCGGCGGCGATGCCGAAGGCGCCGGCGGCGACGCCTGCGTGTGTGGAGCCGTGGGCGTGGGCGGCATCCTCGACCAGCCAGATCCCCTTGCGCCGCGCCAGCTCCTGCAGCTCGCCCATGCGCGGCGAGATCAGGCCGCCGATGTGGACGGCCACGACGCCCGCGGTTTTCGGCGTGAGCGCCTTCTCGACGTCTTCAGGGCGGATGCCGAAGGTGTCGGGGTCCATGTCGACCAGCACCGGCCTGCCGCCGGCATGCACCACCGCCGCGGCGGTGGCGAAGAAGGTGTTGGTCGGCACCAGCACGTCTCGTCCGGCGACGTCGAGCGAGCGCAGGATGATCTCGAGCGCGCTGGTGCCGCTGTTGACGGCGACGGCGTGAGGGGTGCCGCACAGCGCCGCGAAGCGCCGCTCGAGCTCGGCGCCGTGCTTGCCCAGGGTAAGCTGGCCGCTCTCGAGCACCTCCGCGATGCGTGCGGCGATCCAGGCGCGGTCTTCGGGCAGGAACTGGATGCGCGCCGCCGGGACGGCGCGGGCGGCTGCCTCAACCGGGCTTGCCGTTGAGGGTGGCGTGGTCATGCGGCAAATCCTTTCGATCCTGGGCGTGCCCGGCGCGGCCCTGGGCCTGCCGGTCCAGGCTGATGAGCATCACGCCGGCGATCACCAGGGCGATGCCGGCCCAGCGCAGCGGCGGCACCGGCTCCTTGAGCACCAGGATACCGAGCACGGCGGCGATGGCGTACTCGAGCGCCGTCAGGGGCAGGGCGACGCTGACCTCCGCCCACGACAGCACGGCCAGGAACAGAAAATAGAATAGAGCGTTGCCCACCGTTCCGGCCACCACCCAGGGGTTGGTGAGCGCGTGCCAGAAGTAGGCGGCGAGATAGCGCGGCGACCAGCCGTTGAGCTCCCCGACCTGCAGCATGCCGCGGCGCACCAGGATCTGGCCGATGGAGGCCGAGACACAGGCCGCGATCATCGCGCTCAGTATTCGCAGCATCGATGCTCCTCCTTGCCGGCGCGGGCCGCGAGCGGCGATCCGGCCGGCACCGGCCGGCGCGGGCGGCGTTCGAGGACCTGGCCCAGGTTTTCGGCGTGAGCGTCGCGGGAGGTCAGGGGGCGAAGCCCGAAGGTGGTCTCGATGAGCTTCAGCGTGGAGGTGTGCTCGAACGGGCCGTGATGCACGACCCGGGCGGGAGCCAGATTCGAGACCACGATGGCCGGCACCCGGAACCCGAGTTGCTGGTAGTCCGGCACCAGCTGCCCGTCGGTGGGC
>DATKFK010001140.1:0-3008 GCA_035544375.1 Thermoanaerobaculia bacterium | reverse complement strand
CTCGACCGCGACGACCTGCACGTGCACGATCGACGCCGGCGCCGGTTCTTCGCTGCCGCCGCCTGCACCGGGAGTGCCGCCGCCGGCGCCCGAGCCGGGTGCCGGGACGCCGGGCAGCGTGGGCGAGAGCCCTTCGGTGCTCGGGGCGCCGCCTGATTCGCCGCCTGCCTGCGGCACGGGCCCCGCGGTCGGCTTCGTCGAGCTCGTCCCGTGGCGCGGCTGGTGCGCGCAGCGCCCATGCCCGTGGCTGGGGTGCGCGCGCGGGTGGCAGCCTGGGCGGGTGCGGGCGCCCAGCTGCGCTTGCAGCGCGGCCCAGTCCGGTCCACCGCCTCGGCTCCCCCAGCCCGTCGGAGCGGCCTCGCCGATCGCGGCGCCGCAGAGCAGGACCCACGCGCATCCGCCGAGCACCAGCGCGATCCGGCGCGGCGAGGAGCGCATCAGACGAACAGGTCGGGGACCGTGCCGTAGGAGCTCGGGCCGGGGAGGCCCGTGCCCCCGCCGGGGATCACCAGACCGGCTTCGGTCTTCAACCACTGCGCGAGCACGCCGGCGTAGAGCGCGCGGAAGTCGGAGGTGTTGACGAGGTTTTCGTTCGGGTCGAGTTTCGTGAGACCCGGGAATTCGCCCACCATCTGGCCTTTCACCCGGCTGCCGATCAGGAACGAGACGCCGGCCGCGCCGTGGTCGGTCCCCGAGCCGTTTTCCTCCGGCCTGCGGCCGAACTCCGACCACAGCTGGATCACGACGCGGTCGTCGATCCCGCGCGCTTCGAGGTCGCGCTGGAACGCGAGCACCGATGCGACGGTCTGGCCGAGGTTCGTCGCGAGCGTTTCGAGCTCGTCGGAGTGCGTGTCGTAGCCGCCGACCGCGTTCAGCGAGACGCATTTGATCGGCAGCGCTTCGTCGTCGATCATCGCGGCCAGCACCGCGAGGCGCTGCGTGAAGTCGCCGCCGGAGGCCGGGTAGGTGACGGGCGAGGTGAAGCCGGGTTTGCCTTCGTGTTCGGCGAACGGCGCGACCTGAGTGCGGATGATGTCCACGTTCTGCGCCACGCCGCGCGCCTGGGCGAGGGCCGGCGAGGGGGCCGAGAGCGCGCCGAGCGCGCCGAGCTCTTCCATCGTCGGCGCGGTGAGCGGTTCGTCCAGGCCGTAGGCCCAGAAGTTGTAGTCCGAGGGCGAGGACACCGCCGCCACCGGCACCCGCGTGGTCGCGAGCGCCGGCGCCAGCGAGTAGTCGAGCGAGAGGCCCTGCAGCGGGTTGCCGGGATCGCCGGCCACGTCGAGGTAGCGCCCCATCCAGCCCGAACGGGTCTGCGTGTTCAGTTCGCCGACCTCCCAGTAGTGGCGGCTCGTGAAATGGCTCTCGTCGGGCGGGTCGTAGCCGATCGCCGGGAACACAGCGACCTTGCCTTCCGCGTCGAGCTGGGCCAGGCCGCCGGCCTGCGGATGCCACATCAGGGTTTCGTCCTCGGCGTACTGGACGCCTTCGCCTTCTTTGCGACCCAGCGACGGGCGCAGTTCGTGGTACTTCGCTTCGCGGACCGGCGCGAGCACGGACAGCGCGTCCCAGCCGCCTTCCATGAAGATCGAGACCAGCACCGGCTGTTTGGGTTCGGCCGCCGCGGCGGCCGCGATGCCCTCTTCGAACGCGCGCGGCGCCAGCGCCGCTGCGCCGTAGACCGACAGCACTGCGCCTGCGCTGCGCAGCAGGAACGAGCGCCGGTCCATGCCGGTGCCCGCAGGCAGCGGCATCCCGGGCTCGACCGCCGGCAGCCCGCGGCCGGCGCGTGCGATCCCGGCGCGGAGCACCTGCGCGCGGTTGAAGTCCTGGCACGAACAGCTTCCAGCCATCGCAGACCCCCTCAGCTCACCTGCATGTCCGGCGACGTGGCGATCAGCATCCGCAGCGCGTTCTGCCGCATCGCCCGGTAGGGGCTCTTCTGCCACTGGGCGAGTTTCATCCCCGCCAGCGCGGACTGCGCGAACGCCGCGATGCTGGCTTCCGATTCGCCGCTCAGCAGCGGCGCGCCCCAGTAGGCCATCGCGCCCGCCATCGCTTCGGCCGGTTCCTCCGAGGCGCTGTAGTGCCCTTCGCCCGCCCCGGGCCACGGGTTGGCGTACGTCTTCGAGGTCACGTAGCTCGCCATTTCCCAGCGCGCCTTCGCGGTCGAGGTGTCGAGCCAGCGCGTGAAGTCCCAGCCCGAGACGTTGGGCGGGTAGAAGAGCTGCTGTCCCGCGCCCGCGGAGAGCCAGGCCCAGGACGTGGTGTCGATCGGACGGCCGATCGCGCGCAGCAGGCCGGCGTTGTAGACGACGGGCGGGGTGAGGAGCTCCGGCCCGTCGAGGAAGTCGGGGTGCTGGAGGATCGCCTCCACCACCGGCCGGATGCCGTAGCCCGAGCCGAGGTAGAGACCCTCGAGCGAGGCGAGCGTGGCTTCGCTCGGCGGCGCCGGGACGAAGTAGCTCCAGAGCTTCGCGCAGAAGAACGAGGCGTGCAGCGGGTGCGTGACGCAGAGCCGCACCGCGTCTTCCCAGGTCCACTTGCCGGTCTGGCCGAAGACGGTCTTGTTGGCGCCGTCGTGGCGCGAGGCCTGAAAGCGGAAGTTCTGCAGCCCCGCGCTTTCGGTCCATTCCGCGGTCCAGCCGGTGAGCGCGCGGGCCATTTCTCTGACGTCCTTCTCCGTGTAGGCGCCGCGGTCCGCGCCGAGCGAGAAGAGCTCCATCATCTCGCGCCCGTAGTTCTCGTTCGGTTCCCACTTCGAGTTGTAGATGCCGTCGAGGAAGACGAGCATCGCCGGGTTGGTCGTGACGGCCATGAACAGGTCCTGGAAGCTGCCCAGCGCGTGTTCGCGGAACAGCTCGTTCTGGTCGAGCATCCGCTGCTGGTCGTTGACCTTTTCGTTGGAGTTCGCGAACCAGTCGTGCCAGATGAACGTCATCCGCTCGACGAGCGGCTGGTCGCTGCGCACCATCCGATCCAGCCACCAGCAGTGGTCCTGGCCCCAGACG
>DATKFK010001139.1:0-7043 GCA_035544375.1 Thermoanaerobaculia bacterium | reverse complement strand
CCGGCGCCGCCGCCGGCGGGACCCCAGCAGCCGCCGGGCCGCTAGGAGGTGCGCCGGCCGAGAGCCCGCATGGACTGCAAGGTCAGGACCGGCGCGGCGCTGCTGCTCGGCGCCGCGCTGCTGCTGCCGGCGCGGCGGCTGCCGGCGCGGCGGCTGCCCGAGCTGCCGGTGGAGCTGGCGGCGGCGATCGCCCAGCTCGAGGACGGCGACCTTCCTCCCGCTCAGGCGCTGGCCGCGGCACGCATCCTGATCGCGCGGGTGCCGCCGGCGGCAGCTCTCGGCCTGCCCCTGGAGGCGCCGGAGCGGCAGCGCCTGCTCGCCGGCCTGGGGCGCGCCGCGGAGGCCGCCCGCGCGGCCGCGGCCGGACCTGCAGGCGCCGCCAGCGTTCCTGATGGTCCCGGCAGGACAGAGCCCGGCCCCGGCCACATCGGCGGGACTGGCGAGGCTGGCGATGCGGCTGCCGGGGATCGCGCGATCGTGGATTACCTGGCTGCCTGGGCGCGCGAGCGTGGGCGCGCGCTGGCGCGGCGCGGCAACTGGACGGCGGCCGAGGTGGCCGACCTCGCCGCCCAGCTACGGGTCGAGCCCCGCCGCTTCACCGCCGAGCCTGCCTTTCGCGGCTGGGTGCTGGCGCTGCTGCCGCGCGAGCTCGACCCGGCGGCGCCGGTGAGGCTGCGCGACGACCTGCTGCTCGAGCTCGAGCATTCGCAGGTCATCGACTTCGCGGCGGCCGAGGCGCTCGAGGACGCGTGGGGAGCCGCGGCGCGGCCCAGCGCCGAGCGCCTGAGCCCCTATGGCCGCGAGCCGCTGCGCTTCGACGACGACGCCGGGACCCCAATAGCGGCCTCGGTCTTCTCGCTCCCATCGGCGTTCTTCGATCCGCCCCAGGCAGCCGCGTTCCTCGAGGCGGTGCGGTCCATGGCACCGCACCGCGACCTGGTGGTGCTGGTCGATCTGCCCGCACGCCGCTACCTCGAGCGATGTTGCCGCGGCCCGCGGCTGCACCTGCTGGAAACCTACGGGCGAGCCTTCTCGCCGTGGACGCGGGACCCCCTCAGCCTGGTGCGCCGGCCCGGCGGCGGCGTGGTGGTCCTGGTGAGGCCCAACGTGCAGCCGGGGCGTGAGGAGGACCGCAACCTGGGGGCCGAGCTGGTGCGGCAGCTCCCGCCCGATCTCGACGCCGCCTGGGGCAAGGTCCGCTGGGAGGTGGCGCCGGTGCCCTTCCACAACGGCCACGTGCTGCTGGCGGACGGCGCCGCCTGGATCAGCCTGCACTCCTTGGAGCTGCGCACCCTGGCCCTGCTCGGCCTCGACCGGGTGCCCGTCGCGAGCTTCGGCACCGAGGAAGGGATCGAGCGCTATTTCGCGGCCGCGGCGCGGGCCGCGGACGAGCTCGCGCAGCTCTATGGCCGCCCGGTCCGCTTCGTCCATCCGCTGCCGCTGCGGCGGCCGCCGGGCGGACCCGGAGGCGCGGCACGGGACGATCCGGCGCGCCTGGCCGCCAGCCGCGACCTGGTGGAGCGCATCGGGGGCGGTGCGGGCTACGACCTCGATTCGATCGTCACCCTGCTGCCGGCGCCGCGGCAGGGCCGGCCGACCGCCCTGGTCGCCAGCCTGGCCGCCGGCCGGTCGCTGCTATCGCGGTTCGGTGGCGGAGATTGGGAAGCGCTGCGGCGAGGCTACGACTTGGGCCCGGGTGTCCGCGAGCTTGCCGCGGCGCTGGGCGCGGCGCAGCAGGCGCCGCCGGCGGCGCGGCTGGACGGCTACCTGGACCTGATTGCTGCCCATCTCGCCACGCAGGGCTTCCGGGTCGATCGGTTGCCCTTGGTGGCCGTGCCGGTGCGGCTCCTTGCCGACCCCGAGGGGGTGCCGGGGAGCGAGTTCCTGATCGGCTGGAACAACGTCGTGCTGGAAACGACCCGAGAGGGACGCCTTCGCGCCGAGGGGTTTTCATCCCTGGTGCCGTCCGGCGACGGCCTGGCGCGCCGGACCTTCGCGGCCGCCGGCTGCCACCTGGACCTGCTGCCCGCGCTGGTACACAGCATCGTGCTCAACGGCGGCTACCGCTGCGCCTCGAACCACCTGCGGGCACACCAAGGCGCCATGCATCCTGGCGCGCCGCCGCGCCGCGAGGGCGGGACCGGGACCGGCCCCGCCCTCCGGCATTCAGGTGCGGCCGGTATGGATGCGGCGGCTCGGCCCTAGCAGAAGCACTGCGAGATGGCGCAGAACGACTTCCTGACGGTGGTGGTGATGCCGGCCACGACCTTGCTCGCGTCCTGCTCGCTGAGGGCTCGCAGGGTTTCACGATTCAGCTCCAGGATCTTGCGGTTGTCTTCCATGCTCTTGCGCTTCATTGTGTAGCTCCTTGTACGGCGCCTTCCGACTGATGCCGAGGCGCGCCTACAGTAGGGGTGCCCGCCTGGTGCCAGGGCGCGCCAAGGACCTGCTGACCACGAATTGACTAGCCAACCAGCAGGACCTCGACGCCCAAGGCCTCGGCGCAACCGGCCAGCGCTCTGTCGGCGGTGGCGAAGGGAATGCCGCCGGTGGCCGCAACCGCGAGATGCAGACCGTCCAGGCTGCGGAGCGGCACTTTGAACTGTCCGATCCAGTCCTGGGTCATCCGCAGGTGGTGCCGCTCGAGGGGCAGCAACATGTAGTAGGAGCCCTCGATATGCGACTGGAAGCGGCTCTTTATCCGCTCGGCGTCCACGGTGTCGAGCTCCGCACGGCGGACCTTCCGCGCGAGCGCCGACACCAGTTCGACCGTGCACAGGTCGCTGATCACCGGCCTGGTCTCGGACAGGATCAGCGCCTCACACTGCGCGCTGAGGGGCTCAGGCGAGTAATAGGGAACCAGCACGCTGGTATCGAGATAGAGGCTCAATAGCGTTCCTCCTCCCGCACCGCCGCAAGCTCCTCGCCAAGCGTGGTGCCCCGCAGCTGGATGGAGTGGCGGAAGTCCGCCAAGCTCGGCAGGCGCTGGGTGGAGTCACCGGCCGGGACGAGGCGCGCCACGGCTTTGCCCCTCCGTACCAGAACGATCTCTTCGCCAGCCGCGACGTCGTCGAGCAAGGCCCTGAGCTTTTGGCGCGCCTCCCTGATGCTTACCGTACGCATTGGCTCCTCATGTACATCCTAAGTGTACACAGCAACAATGTGAGTAGCAAGGCCGAGGAGGGCGCGCGGCACCGCGACGAGATCCACAGAAGCTGCAGAGGCGGCGGCGATTCAGCTCTCGCCCTGGCCGGAATCGCCATAGAGCAGCGTCAGTTTGCAATGGCCTCCCCGGACGGCGCCCATGCGCTTGACGAACTCGCCGGCGATCTCGAGCCAACGCTCGGTGGAGGTGTGGTCCTGGGATGCGGCCGAGAGATTACCCTCTTCCAGCACGCCGGCCTCTGCGCCCGCACCATGTACTCGGCCACGGTCGCCCGCCCGATCCCGCACGCCACACCAGTAGCAATCGCAAAACCTCCTGAACTTGTCTCATGCTGAGTCTCCGTGCCGACATCGCTCTCCCTTCGTCGTGAAGGTCGAGGATGCCACAGCGTCGGAGCCTTCTCGTCGCTCGTTCCGACGGGAAAGCGGCCACCCTTCCGATGGATGCCGGCCACCCTCCCGACGACCACCGAAAGTGGCCGCCTTCGCGACGGAATGGGCGACCGCCTTCAGCCCGGAATGGTTGCCGCCTTCACGTCGGAATCCGTGGCCGGATTCGACCGGATTACGCATGAGGCGTTGCCGAGGAGGTGCGCGTCCTTGAGCTGAAAGGCCTGCCGGTAGCGCCTCTGATTGGATCGAGCTGCAACGGCGGAAAGGCAAGGGGAGTGCGGACGTGGCGTGTGAGCTGCTCGCCCTAGTCGGCGCGGCGCCGACCTGCGAGGAGAAGATAGCGGCGGCTAGTGGGCCGGCGTTGAGGTCGATCCGAATGTCCGACGTGCAACCAGAGCCTGTGACCTTCCTCTGGCGGCCGTATCTCCCCCTGGGCAAGTTGACCCTCCTCGAGGGAGATCCCGGACAGGGCAAGAGCTGGCTGACGGCGGCGATCGCCGCTTGCGGCTCTGTTGGGCGGGGCCTGCCGGCGACGGAAATGCTTGAGCCCTTCCGATCGGTGTTCTTCATTGCCGAGGACGGCATAGGCGGATACGTTCCGGCCGCGCCTCGATGGCCTGGGAGCCAACGTCGAGATGGTGTATGCGCATGACCTTCCCCTCTGCTCGCGCCCATTCGAGCGGCGGCGCATCCTGGCCTGTGGGCGAAGCTGCCCAAGCACCCTCTGCGCTAGCGCGCCGCTAGCCGCGACGGGCGCCAGACGGGATAGCCGCCAGCGATCGGCGGTACCCTCCCAGGGGCTGGGCCATAAGTACTACGGCATAGACTGCGGGCTCTCGCGCCTGCCGGGCCAACTTGGCAGCCAAGCCGGCCGTGCCAGAGGGGGGTGATGGCGCGGACCGGCCTAGCCCGCGGGAGAGGCCCGCCCCCGCGTGGGCATCGGCAGCCCGCCAATGGGTTATTATTCTAGAGGAGCCCGCGGCAACCGCAGGCCCTCAGAGTTAGCCTCACACAGGGTATATAGCTTGGTGGAATCACCTGTCCCCCGGCCTCGAGTCCTTACCTCGTGGCAGTCCTACCCCACAGGGTGGACAGCAGATTCTACCTACGTAGGAGCGAAGGCTGCGGGGCTGTTTCTTCTTCCCCGGATATGGGTACCCCCGTTCCTCGTTGTCACCAGCTCCTTTCATTCTGTCTTCGATGAAATAGAGACAATAACTCTGTCTGAAGCCTTACGTCAGGATGAGCGCCAACTCCTGGAGACCTTTCTTCACTGGCCTTCCCAAACGGGAGGTAGGCCTTCGAAGGTGCTAGTCCGCTCCAACTCTCCTTCCGAGAGCTTAAGAGATCGTGGCACATATCGCTCCTACCTAGCCGATAGCACGCTTGAAGGGATAGCTGACGCGATCAGAGCTCTCCGGCGCTCAGTAGACCAAGACCAGGTGATGTGCTTGATACTACAGGTGCCCATCGAACCGGGTCTGATGGGCCATATGTCTAACGAGAGGCGCGTGACCGCAGATTCAAATCGCTGGCTCATAGAAGGCTTGAATCACTCACGACCTTCGATGCGGCACGACATTATCAGTTCACGTCGCGCTTCAGCCGTAACGCCCAGCATTCTCTACGCCCATTCGGAGAGAGAGGTCCTCGCTCGTCTCCGCGTGGTCGGCTCACATTTAAGGACCCTCGCATCTGGGCTGTTCCATTGCGAATGGGTGTGGGACGGCAAACAACTATGGATCGTACAGTGCGATGAAGCGTCCGTCGACCCTAGCCAGACTATAAAAGAGCACATTTCAACCACGGACGTGGCTGCCCCACCATTTGAGCCGACCTCTTCTCTACGTCACTTTCGTGATGTCCCGCCTGGACTATGGAAAAAACTCACTTGTCCTCACCACTTCTCCCGGGTCGGATTACCAGTCGCAGACATTTACGTTCTCCGAGGAGACGAGTGGACTAGTACTGACTTAGCCTTGCGGGGCGCGATCGAGGTTGATCTCAGGCGAATGTGTCAACGCGATGTCGTCATCCGGTGTGACTTGGCGCAGTCCGTCGCGACCGACGACACCCTGCTACCTACGAGCAAGGCAAGCAGGGATGCTTCGTATCTGGCCCGCTTCATGGACGAGGTGGCACTCCGCTTTGCATCTCAAGGTTTGAAGCCCAACGAATGGGCCTTCCTCATTGCCTTCTTGGTGGCCGCACGCGCGAGCGCGATGGTGCACGCATTTCCAAAGGCACAGCGCGTCCAGGTTGACACTCTCTGGGGCTTCCCTGACGGGCTGCTGCATTTTCCTCATGACACTTGGTATTTCTATCCTGGCGACAGTCGGACTGTTAGAAAACTTCGTTATAAGGACTTATGCCTTCTTCCAACGCCAGCAGGATGGGTTCCCACGAAGGTTGGCTCGCCCCTTGACTGGGCGTCCGTGCTGGACCGCGGTGAAATCCTTACTCTTGCTCACTGGGGCCTCCGCCTTGCTGAAAGTCTTAACTCTGAAATCCAGTTAATGGCGTTGGCGCGCATAGGGGGCGAGCGGGGACTCGCGGCTTGTCTGCCCTGGCACTTCACTAGCTGGGAGGTTCCGCGCTATACACAGTCTGTCCAGGCGATAACAGACCGTGCACAGATAGCAATCATTAGAAGTCGTGGCGATCTGGCGACTGCTCGAGCAAGTCAGATTTCCCGTCGTCTCCGAGGATATCAGATCCGCCCAGAATCTGAGCTGATTCGCGACGACTCCTTCTTGGTGGAGGCGGCACTTTTCGCGGCACAGGTTGGTAAGCCGCTCTATTTTGAAGGGAGCGTTCTCGGGCATGCCTATTATATAATGGCAAGGACGGGGGCGAGCGTTATACCGATCGCACGCGAGCCAAAGGAAGAGCCAACCGTCTATAACAAGCTTGTGCGCGACCAGATACCACTCATCATTCGCAATGCCGGAGGGTTAGCTAGGGTGCGCCAGATCTCAGCCCTAGAAGCAGGCCCACTTTTGTTGCAAAAATTAGTAGAAGAAGCATTTGAGGCTCGCAGTGCGAACAGCAGAGATCTAGTTGAGGAACTAGCGGACGTTGTGGATGTTGTCGAAGCCCTTCTCCGGTGCAACGGAATCTCCGATGAGGCCTTGAGGCGGGCGCGAAGTGACAAACTGGTGAAACGTGGCGGCTTCGAACACCTGCTTTACCTCGAGGCAACGGGCATTAATAGTCTCAGACTAGACTCAGATGGGCAAGGCGAATTACCACTGGTCAATGACGATCGTGCTGCTGCCCTACCGCACCAACAGAGCCAGGGTAGCGTCCTAGAGTCTGCACGGACGCGGCGACCAGAGGATTTAGCTAGGAGTCCGTCCGACTATCGCGTCGTGACAGCGTCGCGCTGGCCATTGGGAAGTCCGGACTAAGAGCCAGAGGTCGTGCGCAGGCGGTGTGTCGAGGGGCTGTTGCCGCGGTCTGGCGTTGCAGGCCAGCTGTAGGGC
>DATKFK010001138.1:0-2474 GCA_035544375.1 Thermoanaerobaculia bacterium | reverse complement strand
GTCGGCGTCGAATACTACTTCTGGATGGTCCTGCCCGAACAGCGCCATCATCCCGGGCCTCCGCTGGGCTTCCGCATCTACTTCAACGTCTCCTGGGGACTGCTGGCGTCGCTCTACTTCCTCATGATCGGCTACGTCAGCAAGGACGCGCCCCGCCGATCCATGAGCGCCCGCTTCTGGATGCTCATCTGCTTTGTCATGCCCGGCGGCATCGGCGCCGTCCTCTACTTCCTGCTCCGCCAGCCGCTCGTCTCCCGCTGCCCGGCCTGCAGCACCTTCGTCCAGAGCGACTTCCACTTCTGCCCCCAGTGCAACTACCAGCTCATGGCCAGCTGCGGCAACTGCTTCCGCAGCGTCCGCGCCACCGATCAGTTCTGCACCCGCTGCGGCCACGAACTCGCCTCCGACCACTTGCCGGCCCGCCTCCGCGTCATGGGCGACTAGGGCCATCCCCGACCCGCCAGGAGCGCAACGCCAGGAGCGCAACCGATGACAGCCGCCAGCCCAACTCCCTACAATCGACCCGGGATGTCCATCTCCGCCCTCATCATCGACGACGAACAACTTGCACGGGAGGAGTTGAAATACCTCCTCGACACGCTGGGCGGAGTCAACGTGGTGGCGCAGGGCACCAACGGTATCGAGGCCGTCGACCTGATCGAAGAACACCATCCCGACCTCGTCTTCCTCGACGTGCAAATGCCGGGTTTGGATGGGTTTGCGGTCCTCCAGAAGCTTAAGGAACGGCTCCAGAACAAGGCCCGGGCCGGGATGGACGACGAGGGTCTCCCGCAGATTGTCTTCGCCACCGCCTACGACCAGTACGCCGTACGGGCTTTTGACGTGAACGCCGTCGACTACCTGCTGAAGCCCTTCGATCGCAGCCGTGTGGAACAGGCCGTGGAGCGGGCCCGCGGACGCATCGCCGGCGGTCCGGCAACGGCATCCGATACCCAGATCGACGCCCTGCTGCGCCTGCTGAACCGCGCCCAGCCCAACCACCAGCCGGCCAAGCTCATCGTCCAGGCCCAGAGCCGCCTGCTGCTCGTCGATCAGGCCGAGATCTGCTACGCCGCCATCGACGAGGGCGTGATCCGGGTGGTCACGCAGAACTTCGAAGGACAGTCCAAGTGCCGCACGCTGGAGGAGCTGCTCGAGGTGCTCGACCCGGCCGTCTTCTGGCGCGCTCATCGGGGCTTCGTGGTCAACATCAACCAGATCCGCGAGGTGGTGCCCTGGTTCAAGTCGAGCTATCAGCTCCGCATGAACGACAAAAAGCAGACGGAGATCCCCGTCAGCCGTTCACAGACCAGGCGCCTGCGCGAGCTGTTCAAGCTTTAGTCGTAACGTTCGAAGATGATCTGCTTGCGGTGCCAACCGTATCCTGCGAGCTTCTCACGCACCCCCGCGACCATGTTGTTCAAGCCGCAGATGTAGGAGTGGATGTCGAAGGAGAGCTCCGTTGCGGGCGTTCCGGGCGGAACAGGTTCGATCGGCAGAGTCTGTCCCAGCCGCGCGGCGCGCTCTTCCACGATCCTGGCCACGTGCTCCTGGACGTATCCGCGCAAGCCGGTCCAGCCGTCGCCGGCGCGGCTTAGCGTCGCCAAGTAGTGAAAGTTCGGCTTGCGAGCCGCGAGTGCTTCAAGCTCGGCGTGGTAGTAGAGCTCGGATTCGTGGCGCGTTCCGTAGACCATCCAGATCTCTTTGCCGTTGCTTCGATCGGGCCCGTTCTCGGGAAAGAGCCACTGCGCAAAACCGCGCATGGGCGCGATACCGGTTCCGGTGGAGATGAAGATGGAGTCGGTCAACGGCTCTTTCAGGATGAAGTGACCGTGGGGACCATGCAAAGTGATCTTGCCGCCGGGCGGCAGATCGCTCAAGTCGGCCAGGTGATTGGAGAAGAATCCGCCCTCAACGCGATTGACGCAGAGCTCGAAGCGGTTTGCGCGCGGTGCGGATGCAATTGAGTAAGCCCGCGTCTGCTGCTTGCCATGGGCGTCCATTGCGACGGTGGAGACGAACTGTCCCGAGGTGAAAGGAAAGCTGTCCAACTCGTCAATTACAAATTCGAAGTGGTAGCACTGCGCCGATTCGGAGATACACTCTTTGCTCTCGAGGCGAGCCGTATACAGCTTTCTTTCCAAGGCAACACTCGCGGACAGACGGGATGGGCCCTTGCAGGGGCTGGAGGCAGTATTTCACGGCTGGCCACGGCACTGGCAAGAACTCGGTTCGCGAGCAGCCTTCCTGGCCGACGAGGCACGTAGAGAGCTCGATCAAGCTGCCGACGAGATTCCGCGGTTTGCAGCGACCCACTGGGCGTGGCCGCTGGTGGCGTTGAGACACGAATCGACGAAGGAGCGATAGATGTTCTTCCAGTCGTATCGCCGGGTCACCAGATCGCGGCCAGCCTCGGCGAGCCTCATTCTCAGTTCCGTATCGTGATACAGGCGGAGGATGTGATCGGCCGCGGT
>DATKFK010001137.1:0-3202 GCA_035544375.1 Thermoanaerobaculia bacterium | reverse complement strand
CGCTGCCGCTGGCCGACCGCGCCACCATCGCCAACATGGCCCCGGAATACGGCGCCACCTGCGGCATCTTTCCGGTCGACCAGGCGGCGCTCGAATACCTGCGCTTCACCGGCCGCCCCCCGGCGCAGATCGCGCTGGTCGAGACCTACATGAAAGAGCAGGGACTCTTCCACTCGCCGTCCAGCCCCGAGCCGGAGTACTCGGCGACGCTCGAGCTCGATCTCGCGTCCGTCCGGCCCAGCCTCGCGGGCCCGCGGCGGCCTCAGGACCGGGTGCCGCTCGGCGAGGTCAAGAGCTCGTTCCTGCGGGAGCTGGGGACGATGCTGGCGCTGCCCGCCAAGCCGGCCACGAGCACCACGGCGGGGGCGATGGTCAGCGAAGGGGGCGGGAGCGCGGGGGTGCCCGCGGCGGCAGCCGCCGTGGTGGAGGCGCCGCCGCATGCCGAAGCGCAGGCCGGCGCGGTGGCCACGCTCGGCGGCGCGAGCTTCACGCTGCACCACGGCACGGTGGTCATCGCCGCCATCACCAGCTGCACCAACACCTCCAACCCCTCGGTGATGGTGGCCGCCGGCCTGCTGGCGAAGAAGGCGGTCGAGCGCGGCCTCGGCACGCCGCCATGGGTCAAGACCAGCCTGGCGCCGGGATCGAAGGTGGTCACCGAGTACCTGCGCGAGGCGGGGCTGACGCCCTATCTCGAGAAGCTCGGCTTCCACCTGGTGGGCTACGGCTGCACCACCTGCATCGGCAACAGCGGACCGCTGCCGCAGCCGATCGCGGACGCGGTCGATGCCGCCGGCCTGGTGGCGGTCTCGGTGCTGTCCGGGAACCGCAACTTCGAGGGGCGGATCAACTCCGACGTGCGGGCCAACTATCTCGCCTCGCCGCCGCTGGTGGTCGCCTATGCGCTCGCCGGGCGGATCGACGTGGATCTCACCGCGGAGCCGCTCGGCACCGGCAAGGACGGCCAGCCCGTGTATCTTCGGGACGTCTGGCCGAGCCGGCAGGAGATCGCGTCGACGGTGCTTCAGTCGCTGCGCTCCGAGATGTTCAACCGCGAATACAGCGACGTGTTCGCGGGCGATGAGCACTGGAACGGCCTCGAGGTCCCGGGCGGCGACACCTACGCCTGGGACGAAGCCTCGACCTACGTCCGGTTGCCCCCTTACTTCACCGACATGCCGGTCGAGCCGCCGGCGGTCGAGGACGTCAAGGGCGCCCGCGTGCTCGGGGTGTTCGGGGACAGCATCACCACCGACCACATCTCGCCGGCGGGCTCGATCAAGGCCGCGAGCCCGGCCGGCAAGTACCTGGTCGCGCACGGCGTGCAGCCCAAGGACTTCAACTCCTACGGCTCGCGTCGCGGCAATCACGAGGTGATGATGCGCGGCACCTTCGCCAACGTGCGCATCCGCAACCGCATGGTGCCCGAGATTGAAGGCGGCTTCACCCTGCACCTGCCGTCGGGCGAGCCGCTGCCGATCTACGACGCGGCGATGCGCTACCTCGACGAGGGGGTGCCGACGGTGGTCTTCGCCGGCAAGGAGTACGGCACCGGCTCGTCGCGCGACTGGGCCGCCAAGGGGCCGCGGCTGCTCGGGGTGCGCGCGGTCATCGCCGAGAGCTTCGAGCGCATCCATCGCAGCAACCTGGTCGGCATGGGAGTGGTGCCGCTCGAGCTGACGGGCGGCGACACCGTGCAGAGCCTCGGCATCACCGGCCGCGAGGTGATCGAGATCGAGGGTCTGGCGGCGGGAATCGCGGGAATTGCGGGGATCGCGGGGATCGCGGGGAGCGCGGGGATCGAGGGCAAGGCCGGTGGCCAGGCCGGCGGCTGGCAGGGCAGCCGTGAGGTGACCGTCCGGGCGACTCCGGAGCCGGGCGCCGCCGGCGCCGGCAAGCCCATCCAGTTCAAGGCCCGGGTGCGCCTCGATACGCCCCAGGAGGTGCAGTACTACCGCCATGGCGGCATCCTCCACTACGTGCTGCGTCAGCTTTTGAAGCAAAGCTAATAATCGTTGGCAGGCTGCTTGCTCTGGTCAGGTCGCGACGTGCTCAGGTCACGTCCACTCGAAAGGAGAACGTGTATGGATCTCAGCCGGCGATTCACCGTCCGCGTGCTGCTGCTCGCGGCGCTGGTCTTTGGCGTCATCTGGGTGCTGGCGGCGCCCGCCGCGGCGCAACCGCGCGGCGACGTCAGCCTCGCGCACGTGGACGGCTACGTCTCGGTCAGCCCCGACGGCCGCTGCCTTGCCCTCAAGCAGCATGACGGCTCGCTCTTTACGCTGGTCGGCCGGTGGCACGGCCTGGTCGGCAACGACCATGTCCGGCTCGAAGGCCGGTTCGTGCCCGACCGGCGCTGCGGCGGCCAGGGCGGCTTCGAGGTCACCACCGTCCAGGCCATCTGGGCCGACGACAAGCACCGGTCCACCTATTACGATCACCTCAAGGACGGCGCCTTCAGGGGATGGGTGGAACGCAACCGGCCGCGGGAGCTGGAGCGGTGGCGGGGCGAATGGGACCGGGACCGCGGCTAGAGGCCGCCGCAAGAGCGCGGCAGCGCCCGCCAGCCGGCGGCTGACGCTGCGGCCGCCCACTCTGATACCGTAGCGGCGCCATGACCTCCGCCGCCACCACGGCGCCGCCGGCCGGCGCGGTGACCACCGTCCGCATCGCCCACAGTCCGGACTCCGACGATGCCTTCATGTTCTATGCCCTGACGCAGGGGCAGCTCGACGTCGCCGGCCTGGCGATCGAGCACGTGCTGCGGGACATCGAGAGCCTCAACCAGGCGGCCTTCGCCGGCACCTACGAGATCACCGCGCTGTCGTTCCACGGCTACGCGCATCTCGCCGACCGCTACCAGCTGATGCCGTCGGGCGCCAGCTTCGGCGACGGCTACGGCCCCATCGTGGTCTGCCGCGAGGCGCTGACCCGCGCGGACCTGGCGGGCCGGACGGTGGCGATTCCCGGTCAGCTCACCACCGCGCACCTGGCGTTGCGGCTCTGGCAGCCGGAGGTCGCGGTGCGGATCGTGCCGTTCGACCGCATCCTCGACGTGGTGGCCGCGGGCGAGGCCGAGGCGGGAGTGGTCATTCACGAGGGCCAGCTCACCTACGCCGAGCAGGGGTTGCGCGCGGCGGTCGATCTCGGCGCCTGGTGGAAGTCCGAAACCGGCCTGCCCCTGCCGCTCGGCGGCAACGCC
>DATKFK010001136.1:0-3079 GCA_035544375.1 Thermoanaerobaculia bacterium | reverse complement strand
TCCTTTCCAGTTCCGGGACGCGAAGAGTGAAACGCGGTCCGGTGTCGTGACGTTCATCGGCGGAGTGGGACCCGAGCTGGCCGGCTTCAAGGCTGATCGCGCCATCGCCCGCTACGCGCCGTCCCTGGTGGCGATCATCGGCATCTCGGGCGCGCTGAGCGACGACGTCCGGCTTGGCGACATCGTCTTTGCGGACGACGTGGACAACTACTCCTTTCGTGGCAAGGTGAGCGACGATGACGACAGTCTCCTCGCCGCTCTCCACTGGGGTGGACGCTCTTCGCCGGGAGACCCCGAGCTTCTCGATCGCGTAAAAAACCTTCCCTTCCAACGTGCGCTGGAATACGCCCGCTGGAACAAGGCCACGCGACGACACCTCGCTCGCTGCGTGCCGCCCGAGACCGAGGCCCAACTGCGCACGGACGGCCTGCTGCACGAAGAGGTGAAACTGCAGGTGGGACCCGCCGCCAGCGGTCCCTTCGTCTCCGTTTCCCGCTCCTTCCGGGCAGCCCTGCTGCGCCGGAACCGTAACTTCCTGGCCATTGACATGGAGTCCGGAAGCGCGGTCATGGCCATTTCTGAGCGCCCTCACGCCCCGCGCAAGCTGGTCCTGCGAGGAATCTCCGACTTCGCCGACGAGCGCAAGCAGGATCTCGACCGCATCGGCGGCGGGGGCTTGCGCACCTGGGCGTTACTGAACATCGCCGAGCTCCTGTTGACCATTCTCGAAACCTCGGTCGACTTCCCCAACCATGACGCCGCCGCGCGGCTGGCCGGCGGCCCGCGATCGCGCGACGACTTCCTCTTGCTCTGCAAGGAGCTGCACTCGACGATCGTCGGCACTCACCTGCCGGACCATCACCGGGATCTCGAGACGAAGCTGCCCCACCTGCTCCCGCCGTATGGCCGGCTTTTCTCGGCGATCTGCGAATCGCAGTGGCGGCCCGCCAGCCCGGAGTCTTTCATTGCCGACCTCGCCGCGCACACCAGGTCAAGTTTCAGCAACGCCACGATACGCATAGATGGCCTCCCTGGCAGCGGCAAATCGACACTGCTGAGCGTTCTCTACATCTACCTCCAGCGGCAATTCATTGCCGACGACACCTGGCCGCTGCCCGTCTATATCAACCTTTCTCACTATGAAACAACGTCCCTCGGGGACATCGCGGTCGCCGAGGCTTCGTTCGCCAGGGACATTGAAGCCCTGCCGCGCCTGCTGCAACTTCGCCCCGGCACCAAGGTCGTCTTCATCGTCGACGGCATCGAGGAGTTCTCCGCCTTCGAGCGCTCGATCGAAGCTTTCGTCCTGGCCTTTCTCGATCAGCACGTGCCCGATTGCCGGATCATCGGTGTGGCGCTCAGCGACAATCGCAGCGATGAATATTTTTTCCGTGACGCCTCCCAGTTCGGCGCCCCGTCCCTGCTGCTCACCCTTGGCAGCCTCGACGCGGGAGATGCCAGGCTGAGGGCTTTCCTGCAGGATTTCTGCCTCGTCGCCGGCGACCCCGACGCCGCCCAGTCGGCGCCCCTGCTGGACGGCGTCGAGCGCCTGAAGATAACGGACGTCGACGTGCTTCTCGCCTCGCTGCTGCTGTCGTCGGGCCAGACCTTGCTCTCCCGGCCAAGCGCTTCCCTCAGCTTCTTGTTGCGACAGTATTGCGAGGAGTTCCTCCGCAACGCCGGGGGGGAACCGCCGTCCACGCTCGCCGCCGCCGCGGGTCTCGCGTACCGGTACGCGATTCGCAAGGAACCGCTCTCGGCGGTCGAAATCCTCGGCGATCCGCGATGGCGGCTCATCAATCATCACGCCGCCATACGGGAATTCCTGCTCGGCTACTATGTCATCGAACAGCTCAAGGCAGTCGCGCGCGAGCACAGCGACGACTTCAGCCAGCTGAGCTACGTCTACCCGCACCGCATCAATCGCGCTTGCAAAGAGATCATGAATTTCACCACGCTGACGCAACGGCAGGTGCTCACCGCCCTCACCCGCGTCTACGAGCATGGTTCGGAGAGGTGCAAACCGCACGTCTGCTATCTCGCTGGCCGCCTCGAGAACGAGGACCTGAGAAGCGAGGCGAAGACGTTCTTGCAGCGCTGCAAGGAAGGCTTTCTGCGCACCAACAAGCAACGGCTGGATCACCTGACGAACCAGGAGGGCCTGCTCATCCGCACGATTTTCATCAGCCTGGTCGAGCTTGGCGATGTCACCTCCTCGAACGAATACCTGCTCCTGCTCACGAGGCATCCTGGCTGGGATGATGTCAACCGCGGGTTTCATCTCGAATACTACGGCGACATCCCTTACGACCCGCAGCTGGACATGTCGCACCGGGATCGCCTTGGAGACTTCGCCGCCACGTCCCGCTACCTGCGGCACAAGATCCTCAGGAAGAGCGCCAACGGCAGGCAGCAGTACCCGCTCCTCGATATCGAGGCCTACACGGTGCTCTCCCTTGCCCAGCATCGCCATGCCAACGGCCGGCTCGCGTCGGAGGCGCGCACCGAGCTGGCGGACCTGGGGAAGCTGCTCCTCGAGCGGGGAATCATCCGCAGCCGCGAGGTGAGGAAGTTCTGCCGGATGATCGTTCGCCACTTGCGGCGCGAGCGCTTCACCTGCGGCAACATCGCGGAGGAGCTATACCAGCTCAAGGAGGTCGAAAGGAGCGGCTGGATAAAGCGCGGGATTGCGCATCCGGAATCGGTCGCCGACCATGTTTACGGCGCGTACCTGTTGGCGCTGCTCTATCTTCCCAGCACCTACCCGGAGCTCAGGGGCTACAGCAAGACGACGATCATCAACATGTTGTTGGTGCACGAGCTCGCGGAGGCATATACCGGCGACATCCTGCCCGAGCACAAGGACGAAATGGCGCGGCGCGAAGAGGCGGAGCACTTCGAGTACCTGGCCCTGACGGGCACCTATTCGGGCGTGGACCGGATGACGCCGGTGACCGCGCTCTGGCGAGCATTCCAGGCGGGCTCGGACATCAACGCCCAGATCGCCAAGGAAATGGACAAGCTGGAAAACCTGATGCAGCTCTACATCTACCGCAAGAAGGGACACGAGATCGGCGAC
>DATKFK010001135.1:0-2480 GCA_035544375.1 Thermoanaerobaculia bacterium | reverse complement strand
TGGTGATGCCGGCCAGCGGGCACACCCTTTCGATGACTTCGTTGGGATTGGCGGCGTAACCGACCGTGTCGCCCAGGTTCCAGACCGCGTCGTGTGCCGGCGCGGCGACGAGGACGGCGTCAAGGGCTTCGAGGTTAGAGTGAATATCGGAAATGATGAGAGCGCGCATTCGTGCCGGACCGCTCTATCTTACCTGACCAGTCCCGGTGGTTGAGCG
Source organism: Thermoanaerobaculia bacterium (assembly GCA_035544375.1). Taxonomy (GTDB): domain Bacteria; phylum Acidobacteriota; class Thermoanaerobaculia; order Multivoradales; family UBA5704; genus JASLEW01. The sequence goes on along the minus strand of DATKFK010001135.1, from coordinate 2,263 downwards.
GCCGTAGTCGCCAAAGGTCACAAAACAATTACCGCCGAGGCGCTTTCGGTTTCGTGCTTGACGGCGGCGAGGGCGCGGTTGGCGTCGGCCAGGGGAAAGGTCGCGACCGGGGGGCGCAGGCCGATGTCCCGGGCGAGGGCGAGAAAATCGCGGGCATCCTGGCGAGTCATGTTGGCCACGCTGCGCAGTTGGCGCTCGCCCCAGAGGAGAGAGTCGTAGTCGAACGTGGGCACCTGATCGAGGTGGATGGCGTTGATCGCCACCACTCCGCCTTTGCGCAGGGAGCCGAGAGCGCTGACGACCACGCTTCCTATGGGAGCAAAGGTGACGGCGCGGTCGAGGGGGACGGGCGGCTTCTCGTCCAAATCGCCCACCCACGTGGCGCCGGCGTCCCGGGCCGGCTGCCGGCGCGATTCGTTGCGTGTCACCACGTAGACTTCGCAGCCCCAGGCGCGCAGGACCTGCAAAGTGAGCGTGGCGGAGCTGCCGTAGCCGAAAAGGCCGACGCGCTCGCCGGGCCGGACTCCGGCCACGCGCAGCGAACGAAAGCCGATGATGCCGGCGCAGAGCAGCGGAGCTACGTGGATGGCGTCGAGGCTGGCGGGGACGGGGTATGCAAAATCGGCACGGACCAGGGCGTACTCGGCATATCCGCCGTCGACCGAGTAGCCGGTGAATACGGGATGATCGCAGAGGTTCTCTATGGCGTGCTTGCAGTACCAGCAGTCGCCATCGACTCCGCCGATCCAGGAGACGCCGGCGCGCATGCCGGGAGGTAATTCGGCTGTCGCGCCGTCGATCACTTCGCCCACGATCTGGTGACCAGGAATGATGCGCGGGCGGATGGCCGGCAAGTCGCCTTCGACGATGTGCAGGTCTGTGCGGCAGACACCGCAGGCGATGACCTTGAGCAGTATCTGGCCCGGCTGGGGACGGGGGACGGGGACGTCTTCGAGGGTGAGCCAGCTTCCGGGGTGATGAGAGCCGGCGTGAAAGACAGCGGCGCGCATCGCGTACTCTCCGAGACTAGGGTACTCTCGGCGACTTGGTATCATAGTTTCCCGCCCTGATATGGAGTGACCCTGTCAATAGGTGGACGGAGGTGGGGTTGTCGTTGTTTTTGTTTTTCGAGGACAGGGCCAGCCGCAGTGGGGGCAGAAATGAGCGACGATTGATCAGTCTGATATTCGCGGGTCGGAACCGCATGGTCATGATCCGTCGGGAGCTGCCTCTGACTAGCGTCGCGAGTCCGGCTGAGCCTGTCGCATAGGGCGGCCGAGGATTCTCCTTCGTGCGTGCTCCGGCTGCGGCTGGCCTTGTCCTCGAGTGGGTGGAAATGGTTCATGGGTAGTTTTTGTTTTTTCCCTAGTGGGAAAGGTTTTGCCTTTGCTTTTGTTCTTCGGCGGTCATGCTGGTCTCGCTGTGGACGCCGATGGCCCAGATGAAGCCCATCAGCTCTCGTCCCACGGCGGTTGCGATCTTGCGCTGGTCCTTGCCCGCGGCGGCCAGCCTGGCGAAGCGCTTGTGTAACCGAAGCTGCGCCTTCCAGGCAATCTCTTTGATGGCTTCCGGCACCTGTTCCTGTCGCTGTCGTAATGCGGGCCCCACGGCCGGCCGGAGACGGTAGCTCCAGGCGGCTTCGACGGCAATGCGGCGCAGATGAGCGTTGCCGGTTTTGGTGATGCTGCCTCGTCGCTGACGTTGTCCGCTGGTATGTTCTGAGGGCACCGCGCCGCTATAGCCCATCAACTGCCGTGGGCTCTCAAACCGGGATACCTGGCCCAGTTCGGCCACGATGGTGACGGCCGAGATCTCGGCAATGCCGCGCAATGCCTGCAGGCCGCGCACCACCTCCCGCACCTGGGCAGGAGCTGACTGGACGGCCTCCGTAATCGCCTCTTCCAGCCGCTTCACCCGTGCCCCCATGTGCTCCACTTCGTGGAGGTGATCCAGACGCGTGGCCTCCTGCGCCGCCTGCTCATAGCGAAGCTGCCGTACCCAGGCCATATACGCCTGCGTCCAGGCCTTCACGGCCGGCGCGGGGCGCTGCCCGGTGCGCAACAGAAATTTGCTCAGCCGGTGGCGGGCGCGCAGCTGATCCTGCTTGGCCGCTTCCCGCGCCCGCACCAGGTCCCGCAACCCCTCGGAGTAGGCGTCCGGCACCCACACCGGCGTCAGATCGCCGGAGCGATAACTGCGCGCCAGCTTCAAAGCATCCCGCCGATCCGTCTTTACCCGGTCCCCGGCCTTGACCGGAACCAGC
>DATKFK010001134.1:0-3403 GCA_035544375.1 Thermoanaerobaculia bacterium | reverse complement strand
CCAGGTGGCCAGCCGGGCGTGCGCCGTGCCGTGCGTCAGCGTGCACTCGCCGGCCACCAGCGCGAGATGCAGCAGGCCCGTCACCGCCAGGACGCCGAGCAGCGACGCCAGCAGCCGCGGCTCGACCGCCATCGCCACCGGCGCCAGGGCCGCAGCGCCGGCGAGGACGGCCTGCACCGCGAGGTGGGGAGGCAGCAACGGGTTCTGCCAGAGGTCGCGGGCCTTGGCCTGGGCGAACAGGTATGCGGTGTAGACCGCGGTCAGCAGGGAGAGCGGGAGCCCGGGCCAGATCAGCAACCGGACGAGATCCGGCCGGCCGGCGGCGGCCGCGAGGAAGTGCAGGGCCAGCACGAGGCTGTAGCCGCCGATGAGGAACGCTCCCCGCACCAGCCAGCTGCGCCATTGCGGCCGGGTGAAGATCAGGTAGAAGCGTCCTGGGTGCTCCAGGTCCCAGATGAGGAGGGCGCCCGTGGCAGCCAGGAAGAGGCCGCCGCTGACGGGCACGGCCAGGAGCCACACCGGGCTGCCGGCGCTCAACCGGCCCATCGCCAGCAGCAACAAGGCCACCAGGTAGACGCCGGCGGCAATCCCCTTGGTCAAGGTGTAGAGGCTCACCCGCCAGTCCCAGGGCATGCCGTGGGCTACGTCGTAGGCGAGGACCGCCGCGGCGGCGGAGTTGCCGGCCGGCAGGCTGCCCGGGTAGCCGGGGCGGCCCGCGCCTTCAGGGTCACGCGGACCACCGGCCTGTGCCGGGTGCCCCGAGACGACGAGGTCGCCGCCTCGCTGCTGCTGGCTCCACGAGAACAGGCCGCCGGGCGGGCGGCGCGCCGCCAGGGGATCGAGCGTCGCCTGGTGCGCGCCGCGGTAGAAGAGCTTCGGCCGCGTGTCCTTCTCCGGGCGGCGCACCGCCACCGGCTCGCGGTGGACGATGCGCGCCACCTGCGAACCCGGGTCGCCGAGGTCGCCCACCAGGATGGCCTCGGTGGGGCAGACCACCACGCATGCCGGCTCGAGGCCCATGTCCAGGCGGTGCGCGCAGAAGTTGCACTTTTCGGCCGAGTGGTCCTCGGGGTTGATGAAGATGGCGTCGTAGGGACAGGCGGCGATGCATGCCTTGCAGCCGATGCAGATCGACTTGTCGAAATCGACGATGCCGTCGGGCCGCCGGAACATCGCGCCGGTCGGGCAGGCGGCGGTGCACGGCGCATCGTCGCACTGGTTGCAGCGCGTCACCTGGAAGGCCCGCCGGGCCTGGGGAAAGACGCCGACGTCGACGTACTTGACGTAGGTGCGGGTGACCGACAGCGGCACCTCGTTCTCGGACTTGCAGGCCGTGGTGCAGGCGTGGCAGCCGATGCAGCGCTGCTGGTCGATGACCTTGGCCCATTTCAACGCCGCCTTAGGCCCAGGCACGGCGCCGACGATGTCCGGAACGGCGCCGGCGGCGCCCGCAACGGCGCCGGAGGCGTTCGCAAAGGCGCCCGAGGCGTTCGCAACGGCGCCCGAGGCGCCCGGCATCTGGAATCCCCCGTCCACGCGATGGTATCCCGCTAGCCGCTGTAGGACTCGTCCTGCTCGATCTTGCTCAGCACCCAGTCGAACTCGCCGCTGGTGATCTTGGCGTCACAGTGGGTGCACTGCCCGGCCATGTTGACCTCGAGCGGCGCGCCGCAGTTGGGGCAGCTCTTGTCGGCGTGCGGCGCGCCGCGCACGCCGGCGCCGCGGATCAACGTCCAGTACTCGGAGTAGTCGCGGTCCGCGTTCGGGTTGCCGCCCACGACCTCGCCGGTCGCCTGGCGCACGGTGAAGTCGCGGCCGCTGGCCCAGATGCGGATGGTCACCGCATCGAAGTGCTGGTCGCGGACCACCTTCGCCAGCTCGTAGCGGGTCAGCCGCATGTCGCGCAGCTGGTTGCTCAGGCCCTGGTGCTGGTAGGCGGCGATCCAGTACTGCAGGTAGTCGTAGAGCCCATCCGAGACGAAACCGCGGACCGGCCGGAGGTCGAGCCCGGTCCAGGCGGGATTGAGCTCGTTGTAGATCAGCTGCAGGCGGGCGACGAGCGCCTGCTCGCCGCTCGCCGGATCGGCCTGCTGCAGCTCGGCCCAGCGCTCGGCCAGTGCGGGGTGCACGATCGTCGGCCAGTCGGTCCCCACCTCTTCGACGGTGCCGGTGAGCGCCGGCGGGCGGGACTCGATCTCGAGCGCCGCGGTCGACACCACGCTCCAGTCGAAGCGTCCGCCCGAGACCACCTCGCCGCAGTACTCGCAACGGTCGCCGCCGCCGGGACCGAACGGCGCGCCGCAGTTGGGGCAGTGGAAGCTGCGCACCGCCTCCGGCGGACGGCTGCGCACCGCCGCGTCGCGCACCAGCCGCCAGCGCTCGCGGACGTATTGCGTCTCGTCGCCGGTGCCGGCGCCGACCGTGATGTTGGACTCGAACTCCAGCAACAGGGCGACCTGCGGCCGCGGCTCGGTGCCGGCCGGCAGGCGCAGGTCGATGGCCCGCATGGCGCCGATCACCACCGCGGTGACCGGCACGCCGGCCGGCGGCCGGCTGGCCAGCTCGTTCCGCGCCTCGGCGCTCAGGTAGGGCGCCAGCGCGTCGAGATCCTGGCGGTTGGCGCGCGCCTCGTGGGCCTTGGCGTAGAGGGCGTAGGCAAAGTCCTCGAACAGGACCACCGAGAATTCGGGGTCGAGGCCGCGGATGGCGTCGAGGTCCGTCGCCGGCGGCGGGCCGGACGGGCCCTGGCCGGCTGGCGGCGCGGGCGGACCGCCACCGCCGCGGTTCTTGTTGATGAGATAGAGGACGATCAGCACGACGACGATCAGCAGCACCAGCGTGAAGCAGCCGCCCAGGCCGCATCCTGAACCGACGACGCCGGGACTCATGCCGATGCGCGACGACGGCGACGACCGGAAGGACCCGCCGCCCGAAAAGGAGTGACTGCCGCCGGAACGGCTGCCGCCGGAGAAGGTATGGCCGCCGCCTGGGCGGTTCGCGGCGAGCTGCATGCCGCTCGAGCCGTGGCTCGAGGACGACTGGCTCGATCCCGAGTAGGAGTGGCCGCCGCCAGGGCGCCGCGCCTCGGCCTGGCCGCCGGCAAGGAGCAGCAGGAGGGCGGCGGCGGACAGGGCTCTCGTCGCTTGCCGGGCCAGTGAGCTTCGAGGCAGCAGATGGCGGGGGCTCATGCCGAGCGGGCTCTCCTGGGATGCGGAACGGGGATGAACGGCACTCATTGTAGACGAGCAGCCCGCCGGCCGGCGAGAATCCGCGCCATGAGCTCCGTGCCCGTGGTGCGTGTGCCCCTGGTGGCGCGCACGCCCGGCGTGGACCGCGGCGGCACGGCCGGCGTCGCGGCCACCGGCGGGTTGCCGGGGTTGGCGGGCTTTCCATGGGAGCGAGC
>DATKFK010001133.1:0-3180 GCA_035544375.1 Thermoanaerobaculia bacterium | reverse complement strand
CAGCCCAGCCAGCTCTCGCGGCGCGGCCGCCACTGGCCGTCGCCATAGGCGTCCGGCGGGTGGCCGGGGTCGAGCACCAGCACGTCCTTGCCGAGCTGGGCGACGATCCGCTGCACCGCCGTCGCCCGCGGGCGGCCCTGGTTGCCCGGGGCTTGCCAGGTGACCCGGCCCGCGGCGTCGGTCGTGCCCTCGAACAGCGCTTCCCAGCGCCCGCGGTCGCCATGGTCCACCGTGCCCTCGACGCGCACGCTGGCCCCGGGGACCGGCGCGGCGGTCGCGAGCGAGGTCACCACGAAGACCACCGAGCGCTTCTCTTCGACCGCCGTCAGTGCCAGGTCGGTGACCTGCAGCCGCATGTAGTAGCGGCGCTTGGAGTCGAGTCGGCGGAGGCCGACCACGTAGGTGCCGGGGGCGTCGCGGCCGGCGATGCGCGCCAGGTGCGGCGCGAGGTCGAGGCCGAAGCGGGCGGTGGCACCGGCGCGGCGCAGCGGCAGCGCCACCAGCTCGGACACCGGCGGCGAGCCCAGCGCCCGCAGGTAGCGGGTGAGGGCGGCGGCGTTGACCCCCTTGTCCGGAGCCAGCCAGGGCTCCGGCTCCTCGCCGGGGCCGGGAGGGCGCGTCGATTCGTCGAGCGCCACCGGGGCGTCCGGGAACGGCCAGAACGAGCGGTCCAGCGGATCGACCGGGTAGATGCGCAGGTCGACGCGCTCGAAGCCGCGGCCCTCGAGCGGCAGCTGCCGCGGGCCGAAGCGTTCGACGATCCCCTGGCTGGCCGTCCAGCGCAGGAAGCCCGACAGCTGCGGGAAGGCAAGGAACACCTCGCTCTGCCCGCGCACCTCGAGCGGCCGGCCCTTGTCGTCGACGATGCCGGCGGTGGGCACCAGCCAGACGCGGTACAGGGTGTCGCGGCGAAAATCGCCGCGGGCGATGATCTGGCGGCCCGAGCTCTCGAACGAGAGCCCCGGCACCGCCGGCTCGAAGCGCACCAGGTTGCGGGCCGCGAGCAGGGCGCCGGCGGGGTGCGCCGAAAGCTCGATCTCCACCTGCCGCGCCTCGTGCTGGCAGCGCAGCGCCTGCTCGCGGCTGTAGCGCGAGCCCGAGGAGGCGATCGGCGCCGCCGCCCCCGGGCAGCCCACGGCGGTGATGCGGAAGCGCTCGGCGGTCTGGAAGTCCAGGTCCAGGGCGGCCTCGGCGGTCTCCTCGGCGAGCGACAGGCGGAAGTGCAGCAGGGCGCGGGTGCCGAGCGGCACCGGCCGCGCCAGGGTGACGACGTAGGCGGCGGGGTCGGAGCGCTGGCCGCGCTCCTGGGCCTTGATCTGGAAGTCCTGCGCGGTGAGCAGGCGGGACGTGCCGGCCGGCGCGGCGTCGGCCCCCGTCCCGGGCAGCGGGCGCAGCTCGATGGTGAGCATGCGCCGCAGGGCCTGGACGTCGAGCGGCTCGGGGAACACCAGCGTGATCGTGCGTACCGGCTCCAACCCCGAGGCGCCGGCCGGCGGCAGCATCGAGGTCGGCGGCGACATCAGCGTGTCGAGCGGCGTGGTCACAGAGCCGGCCGTCCAGCTGAAGCGGGTGAGCGGCGGCCAGGGCTCGGCCGGGGAGAACTGCAGGGTGCGGGCGTCGAGCCAGCGGAAGGCCCCCGGGTGATGGGGCGAGACCTTCACCCAGCGCCCCGGATCGTCCTCGGGACCGCCCCGGGCAGGGCCCGCGTCGTGATCGAAGAAGACGGTGACCGGGTCCCAGCGGCGCAGGAAGTGGTCCGGGACGACCACGGTGCCGGCGCGCCGGGACGGCCGCTCCTTGGCGCCTGCCCGGGAGGACGAGGCCGCGCCGGCCTGGCGGGCCGCGGCGGCCGGCGGGCCGGTTGGCGCGAGGGCGGCGAAGGCGCCCATGGCACCCATGGCGCCCATGGCGCTGATGACGGCCAGCGACAGGGCGAGAGGTACGGCGGCGGCCGGCCTGGTGCGGCGCCGCGGCGTTTCACGGTTCATTGCTGGCTCCTGAAGCGGCGGCGGGGACCGCGGCGCCGGCTTGTTGCAGGTATTGGCGGATGACGTCGGGCGGCGGGCCGGTGTCGGGAAGCTCGAGCCCGACCACCACCGGCCGCACCCGCAGCGGCGCGGCGTCGGGAGGCGCGGTCAGCGCCAGCAGGTAGTCTCCCGCCTCGAGCTCGGCCATCTGCAGCATGTCCGCGAGCGCGGCGAGCGCCGGGCCCGATCCGGCCGGCGCCGAAGGCGCCGATCCGAACGATGCCCACGGCGCCGATCCGGACGATGCGGATGGCGCCGATCCCGACGATGCCCACGGCGCCGATCCGGACGATGCCGAAGGCGCCCCCGTGCCCTTCGGGCGCGGAGCCTTCGCGCCGAGCGCCGCCTCGGCCACCGCGGGTGCGCGGGCGGTGACGGCGCTGCCGTCGCCGTGCAGCAGCCGGCAGGAGACGCCCTCGGCGGCGGCGCCGGCACCCCAGCCGACCAGGCGCCGGGCGGCAAGGTGGAATGAGAAGTAGCGGGTGTCGCCGGGCGGCAGCAGGATCTCGGGTCCCAGGCCCTCGGCGGTCGGCGTGACGGGAGTGGTGGTGAGCTCGGCGAAGCCTCCGAGCTCGCCTTCCCCGAGGACGCCGAAGCCCAGGTGCGACTCGCCCGCCGGCAGGTAGGCGTCGAGGCGCACGCCGGCCGGATGGATGGCCGCGGTTTCGCCGCCGCCGGCGCGGGCGAGCAGCGTCAAGGCCGGCGCGGCGGCGCGCACGTGCAGCACCGCCGGCTCGCGGCTGGCCAGCGCGAGGTGGGTGAACCGGCCGGCGAGCGGCACCGTCGCCGGCGGCGTGACCGCTTGCGCGGCTGCGGCGAGCGGCGCCTGCCAGCCGCCGCTGCCGGCCGGCCGCTCCTCGCCGGGCGAGAGCACGCCGGCTGTCCAGGCGACGACGAGTCCGGGGCCGTGCGGTATCAGCAGCCAGCCGCCGGGCGCGCCGGTGACCTCGGCGCCGCGCTGCACGCCGCCCGCGCCGTCGAGCAGCGCCGCCGCGGGCGCTTCCGCCTGCGGTCCGGCCGCGCCGCCGGGCGTGCCGCCGCCGGCGGGCTGGGCGGCGATCCACACCCGGTAGCGCCGCGTGCCGCCGCCGGTGCCGGCCGCCGCCGTCGCCGCATCCGGCAGGCGCAGCCGCAGCGTGCCGGCGCGGTCGAA
>DATKFK010001132.1:0-9035 GCA_035544375.1 Thermoanaerobaculia bacterium | reverse complement strand
CTGCCTCGTCCGCGGCAGCCGGCCCGCCGGTGCGCCGGGTGTCTTGCAGCGCCGGGCCGGCGGCGGCCAGGCCAAGGGGGCCCGTGGCGCGGTCGGTGCGGCGCGTGGCCTCGGCGGCGCGGAGCTCCTCGGGCGACAGCGGGCGACTGGTGCGCCGGGTGGTGTGCAGGTCGGCGCCGGCGCCGCCGGCGGCCGCTTCCAGGTCCGGCAGCGGCCGGCCGTCGCGCAGGGCCAGCAGGTCGGCCTTGAGCTCCGCCGCGGTCTGGTAGCGCCGGCCCACCTCGAAGGCCAGCGACTTGTCGACGACGTGGGAGAGCCCCGGCGAGCAGGCGGCGGGCAGCGGCAGCGGCGGCACCCCATGACGGATGGCCTGCTCCAGCTCCTCGGGGGTGTTGCCCGGGAAGGGCCGCCGCCCCGACACCATCGTCGCGAGAACCACGCCGACGGCCCACAGATCGGAGTGGCGATCCACCACGCCGCGCTCGAGGCGCTCGGGCGGCGTATAGGGCAGGCTGCCGAACAGGTTGACGGTGAAGCGCCGCGTCTGGGTGAGGTGCTTGGCGATCCCGAAGTCGAGCACGCGCACCCGGTCCTGGTCCTGGAGGCGGATGTTCTCGGGCTTGATGTCGCCGTGGACGATGCCGAGGATGCGCCTGCCGCCGACCTCGGCCGAGAACTCGTGACAGACCTCGAGCATCGATACCAGCTCGAGGGCGATGCCGACCGCCCGCGCCTCCGGCAACGCGCCGCGCGCCAGCACCTCGGACAGGTCGGCCCCGGCCACGTACTCCATCGCCACCCAGAAGAAGTCGCTGTCCTGACCCTGCTCGTAGACCGCCGCCACCTGCGGCGCCACCGTGGCCAGCTGCGCCTGCAGCGAGAGCCCGTTCTTTTCCGCCTCCAGCATCTCCGGGTCGGTCTTGGCGGTGCGCACCACCTTGAGCGCCACCAGCCGCTCCTGCATCGGGTCCCAGCTGAGCAGGACGTCGCCGATCGCGCCCCGGCCCAGGAAGTCCCTGACCTCGAAGCGGCCGACCGTCTGCTGCTGGCCCAGCAGGGGGAGGCTCAAGGCCGCCTCCGGGCGCGGGACGCTGCCGCGGCGGCCGTGCCGGAGGGCGGGGCCGCGCCGGCCGGGGCCGGGGCCGGGCTGGCGCCGCCGGCGACCCGCACCGCCTGCTCGCGCGTCGCCGCGCCGAAGCTGTTCCAGCGGAACACCTCCTCGATCCGCTCCGGCCCCGGCAGCACCACGCCGGCGCCGCCGTTGCCCTCGATGCGGTTGCCGGCGAGGAGCGGCGCGGCGGCGCTCCGCACCTCGATCCCCGCTGCCGGCGCGCCGGGCCGGGTGCCGTTGCCGGCGACCAGGTTCGACAGCAGCCGCGGCGCGGCGTCGCCATCCACGACGATGCCGGGGCCGGCATTGTGGTGGACGTAGCAGTAGCGCACCGTCGAACGGTCGGCGCCGCGGCTCTCGATGCCCGGGCCGGCGGCGCCCGTGACCTCGACCTCCTCGACCACGACCTCGGAGCCGTCCAGAAGCACGCCGCCGGCGAGCGCCTCCCGCGGCGCGCCGGCGATCCGGAACCCTGCCAGCCGCGCGCCGCGGACCGCCGCGGCGGTGACCGCGGGGGCGCCGGCGCCGGGCGGCGGCAGCAGCGTGGCCCCGCGCGGGACGCGGCTCACGACGCTCACGCCGCTGCGCAGGGCGATGCGTTCACGATACTGGCCGGGAGCGACCTCGATCGTCTCGCCGGGACGGGCCCGCGCCAGCGCTTCGCCGATGGTGGCAAGGCCGCCGTCGCCGGTGCCGACGACGAGGACGCCGCCGGGGGTGCCGGCGCCCCCGCTCCCGGGGAGATGCCCGCCGAGGCCATGCAGCCAGCTCATCAGCGGCTCGCGGTAGCGGTAGGCGGCGAAGGCGGCGAGCAGCAGCAGCGCCACGATCAGCAGGGACTTGCCGAGCTGCGCCGGCAGCGACCCTGGCAGCCGCCCGCCGGCGCTGGACCGGGCCCAGGCCGCGCCGCCGCGGCCTCCCGCGGCCGCCGCCCCACGGCCGGCAGAGGCGGGTGCCTTCCGCGACGCATCGCCGGGCGGCCGGCCGGCCCCGGTCCCGCCCGGCTCCCGGATGCCGCCGCCGGACTCCCGGAGGCCGCCGCCGGGCTCCCGGAGGCCGCCGCCGGTGCCGGCGCCGCCTCCACCGCTGCCGGCCCCTCGATCGCCGCCGCCGCCCCGTCCCGCCCTGCCCCGGCCGTCCCTGCCGGTGCCGTCCCGCCGCCGGCGCACCGCCTCCGCGAAGCGCTCGCCCTCGACCAGCACCGCCGAGACGTTGTCCTTGCCGCCGGCGGCGTTGGCGCGTTCGATCAGGGCGCGCACGGCGGCGCGCGGCGAAGCGGCGTTGCGCTCCACGGTCTCCAGGATCTCCTGCGACGGCAGCATGTCGGAGAGGCCGTCGCTGCACAGCAGCAACGCCCCGCCGGCGTCGAACGGCACCTCGAGCACGTCGATCCAGCGCGCATCGTCCGGCTCGTGCGGTCCCGAGCCGACGTCGCGGAAGATCTCGTTGCGCCGCGGGTGGCGCATCGCTTCGAGCTCGGAGATATCGCCGGCGTCCTCGCGGGCCCCCACCGGCGAGTGGTCGGGGGTGACCTTCCTGATCTCTCCCGGGGCCAGCGCGTAGAGGCGGCTGTCGCCCACCTGGCCGACCGTGACCTTGGCGCCGTCGAGCACGGCGACGGTGAGGACGCAGGACATGCCGGCGAGCCTCGCGTCGGCCCTGGCGCGCTCGAAGATCTGCCGGTTGGCGAGGGCGATCGCCTCGCGCACCAGGCGCGCGGAATCGGTCGTGCGCCGGGAGAGGCGGGCGCGCAGCACCTCGAGCGCGGTCTCGGCGGCGACCTCGCCGGCCGACTCGCCGCCGACGCCGTCGATGACGGCGAAGATCCCCAGGTCGGGCTCGCACAGCACCCGGTCCTCGTTGTTCGACCGCTCGCGGCCCGGATCGGTCGCCGCCGCCGCCTGCGGTGAGCGCGTCCTGCTCATGGCCGTCCCCTGGCCCGCCCCGGCCAAGCTAATCCCTTCGCCGCCGTTCGGCGAGCACGGCCCAGGCGAGGACCGCCACGGCGGCGCAGAGCGCGCCCAGCAGCGGCAGGCGAGCGAGGAACAGGCCGGTCAAGGCCTGCCGGTCCTCTCGAAGTCGAGGAAGACGATGGCGGCCAGGCCGATGCGGGCGCGGTCGGGAAGGTCGGTCCAGCGGTCGAGGTCGCGCTCGGCCTCGCCCGAGCCCTCGAGGCTGGACGGCAGCGGCTTGCCGTTGACCGTGGTGCCGAGCTTGGAGAGGTCCTTGATGCGGAACGCGCCGCTCTCAGGCACCCGGCGCAGGCGCGCATGCTCGCGCGAGACGTCCAGCGAGGTCTCGAGCCGCAGGTCGACCCAGACGTCGGGGGCATCGCGGCCGATGACGATCTCGTCCTTGACCACCCAGAACTCCCGCTGCCCCGAATCGTCCTTGTAGGCGATGCGCGCGTAGGCGGTCGAGGTGTCCGCGGTCTCGCGGTGAGTGGTGCTGCGGCCCAGCCGGCGGGTGGTCGAGATGCGGTGGGTGGGTGCGCCCGAGCCGTAGCCGACGGCCGGCCGCTGCGCGAATTCGGAAACCACCTGGATGTCGCCGGGCTCCAGGGCGCCGTTGGGGTCCTCCTGGAAGCGGATGAACCAGCGCCCCTCGGCGGAGATGAAGCGCGGCGCCGGCCGGCCCTTGCCGCTGCCGGCGACGGTGCCCGTGGCGGCGCCGAGGCCCTCGCCGCCGCCGTCCCCCCCGCCGGTCCGGTCATGGCTCTTCCGGCGCAGGGAGCGCAGGGGCGCGAGCAGCCGGTCCGCGGCCGGCGCGGCGCCGCGGTTGAGCCGCACCAGCTCCCGCTCGAGCAGCTCCCTGGCCTCGGCCTCCAGCTCGCCGAAGAGGGTGCGCAGCCGCTCGTAGTCGGCGCTATGCAGGTAGACCTGGTAGAGGCTGGGCGCGATGGTCTTGGTGACCAGCGGCTCCAGGCTGCTCCGCATGTTCTCCGCCACGGCCAGGATGACGTCCCGGCCGCTGGCGCGCTCTTGGGTCAAGATACCCTCCCCGACCCGCGCCGGCGGCGCGGATGGTCCTCAAGTATATCCGGAGCCCCGTTCGGCCAGCGGGCATCCTGGCATGAGGTCGCCGGGCCTGCATCTCGGAGCTCGCGTATCGCCTTGACTACGGCTGCCGGCGGCGGTAGGTTTCCGTCCGGCAACTGGCTGCAGGCAGACCAAGGCGGATTCAATGGAACGAGAAGCAGAAGGCTCGGCAACCGGCCTGAACCAGGAGATGAGATGGCGTTTCCGGGCCTGCTCGTACTTGTTCAACCTGGGAGGGATATGGTTCTTTGTCGGGACCATGCTCAATCTGTTGCTGCGCTTTTTGCCGTCGCGGGCAGTGCATGAGGAGTCTTTCATCTTCGCGTTCGTCATCACCTTCATTGGGTTCGGCATATTCTCCGCTGCTTTCGCTCTGTCCCGGGCGATCTATCGCTGCCCGGTTTGCGACAAGCCTTTGGCCCGCATCGATCGATACAACTGCGGCAGGTGCGGCACGAAAATCCGCGACCTCCCGGCAAGCAAGTAGCAAGTAGGAAGCAGACTCTTATTGCAAGGTGAACGCCGGCCGCAGGCTCATCCGGCCGGTCCCTCGGCGCGAGCCCGCGCCACAGCGAGCAGCAGCTTGCCGCGGTTCTCGCCGCGGAACAGCTTGAGCAGCGCGTCGGGGAAGGTCTCGAGGCCCCCGACGATGTCCTCGCGCGACCTGAGCTTGCCGGCGGCCATCCAGCCGGCCATCTCGCGCGCCGCCTCGGCGAAGCGGTCGGCGTAGTCGAGCACCACCATGCCCTTCATGCTGGCGCGCTGGACCAGCAGCGCCAGGTAGTTGGCGGGGCCCTGGACCGGCTCGGTGCGGTTGTACTGGGAGACCGCGCCGCAGATGACAACGCGGGCGCCGCGCGCCAGCCGGGTGAGCGCGGCGTCCAGGATGTCGCCGCCGACGTTGTCGAAGTAGATGTCGAGGCCCTGGGGGCAGTGCCGCCGCAGCGCCTCCTTGACGTCCTCGGCCCGGTAATCGATCGCGGCGTCGAAGCCGAGCTCCTCCACGATGAAGCGGCACTTCCGGGGGCCGCCGGCGATGCCGACCGCGCGGCAACCTTTCAGCTTGGCGATCTGTCCCACCACCATGCCGACGGCGCCCGCCGCGGAAGAGACGACGACGGTGTCGCCGGCCTTCAGCTGGCCGGTGTCGAGCAGACCGAAGTAGGCGGTCATGCCGGTCGGTCCGAGGACGCTCAGGTAGACCGGCAGCGGCGCGAGGCGGGGATCGACCTTGGTCACCCCCTTGCCGGGGAAGGTCGCATATTCCTGCACCCCGAAGGCGCCGGTGACGAGATCGCCGGGCGCGGACCCGGGATGGCGGGACGAGAGCACGCGGCCGGCGCCGTAGGCGCGCATCACCGCGCCGATCTCGACCGGCGGCACGTAGGACTTGCCCTCGTTCATCCAGCCGCGCATCGCCGGATCGAGCGAGATGTACAGCACCTCGACCAGGATCTCGCCCTCGCCGGGCTCGCGCACGGGTTCGGCGCCATAGGTCCAGTCGGAGCGCCGCGGCAGCCCGACCGGGCGGCTGGCGAGCCGGAAGCAGTGGTTGACGAGGGTCATCGGGCCGATGCCGCGGGCGGCGCGTCAGCGCAGCCAGTCTTCGAGCTGGACGCGGCCGGCGGTGGCCGCGTCGCGGTACTTGACGATCACCGGGGTGTGAAGGGAGAGCCCCCATTCGGGGCCCTTGCCGCGGCTGACCGCCCGCGAGCCGGGGACCACCACGGCACCGGCGGGGATCACCAGCGGACCGTCTTCGGCAGCGCCAAGGATGCGCTCGCGCACCAGGTCGTAGACCGGCGTCGAGCGGGTGAGGATGGTGCCGGCGCCGAGCACGGCTCCCTTTTGGACGACCGTCCCCTCGTAGACGCCGCAGTTGCCCCCGACCAGCACGTCGTCCTCGACGATGACCGGCAGCGCGCCGATCGGCTCGAGCACGCCGCCCAGCTGGGCCGCCGCCGAGAGGTGGACCCGCCGTCCGACCTGGGCGCAGCTGCCGACCAGCGCGTGCGAATCGATCATCGAGCCGTCGCCGACGTAGGCGCCGGCATTGATGTACATGGGCGGCATGCAGGTGACGCCGCGGCCGAGGAAGACGCCGTCGCGGATCGCCGAACCCCCGGGCACGAGGCGCACGCCGCCGGCGGGCTCGATGCGGCGCAGCGGATAGGTGTCCTTGTCGCAGAACGGCAGGCGCGGACCGTCGCTCGCTCCCACCGTCAGGTCGATGATGCGTCCGAGCCGGAAGCCGAGCAGCAGCCCCTGCTTGACCCAGGGGTTGACCCGCCAGCCCCAGCGCGACGCCGGGTCGGGCTCGGCGGCCCGCGCCTCGCCGCGGTCGAGCGCGTCGCGGAAGCGGGCCAGCAGCGCGTAGTGCTCCGGCTCCGCCGCGGCCGGCGGATCGCCGAACAAACGCTCGACGCGGTCGCGCAGTGCGGCGAGATCGCCGCCGTCGCCCGCGGCAGGGGCAGGACCGGCCATGCGCCCGCGGCGGCTCAGTCCGCCTTGGCCGCCGCCGTCGCCATCATCCCGAGGCCGGCGAGCACGGTTTCGATGCGCGCCAGGCTTTCGGGACGCGGTGGCACGGCGGGCAGCCGGTACACCGGCTCGATCAGTCCCAGGATGCCGAGCGCCGCCTTCACCGGGCCGGGGTTGGACTCGATGAACATCGCCTCCATCAGGTGCTGCAGCTGCCGCTGCAACGCCCGCGCGCCGGCGAAGTTGCCGTCCAGGGCGAGATCGGTGAGCCGCGCCATCTCGCCCGGAACCACGTTCGAGACGACGGAGATGATGCCGGTGCCGCCCAGCGCCACGACCGGGATGGTCACCGCGTCGTCGCCGCTCAGCACCGCGAAGCTGTCCGGCACCTGGACGAACAGCGACGCGATCTGGGAGATGTTGCCGGACGCCTCCTTGACCGCCACCACGCGCTCGATCCTGGCCAGGCGGGCGAGCGTCGCCGGCTCGACGTTGGTGCCGGTGCGTCCGGGCACGTTGTAGACCACGATCGGCAGCCGGGTGGCGGCGGCGACCTCGCGGTAGTGGGCGACCAGCCCTTCGGGAGTGGGCTTGTTGTAGGGCGGCGTGACCGTCAGCAGGCCGTCGGCGCCGAGCCGCTCGACGTCGCGGGCGAGCGCCACGACGGCGCGGGTGTCGCTGCCGCCGGCGCCGGCGACCACCGGCACCTTGCCCTTGGCCTCTTCGACGGTGATCTCGACCACCCGCAGGTGCTCGGCGCGGCTGAGCGTCGGGTTTTCGCCGGTCGAGCCGCAGGGCACCAGGAAGTGGATGCCGGCGTCGATCTGGCGTCGCACCAGGCGCCGCAGCGCCTCCTCGTCAAGGGAGAGGTCGCGCCGGAACGGCGTGACCAGGGCGGTACCACAACCTCGAAACATGGTGTCACCTCCACCAGTGATGGTCCTGCGTCTCGCCGGCTCCCATGCCGCCCGCCCCCTTACCCGGAGCGGATCACGTCCTCCCAGACCTCGCTCCACTCGAAGACTCCCTGCCGGCCGAGCATCCAGCGGGCGGCGCGCAAGGCGCCGACGGCGAATCCGGCGCGGTTGCGGGCCTGGTGCTCGAGGCGGATGGTATCAGCCTCGGAGTCGAAGCCGACCACGTGCGTGCCGGGGACGTGGCCGGCGCGGTTGCTGGCCGCATCCACGTCCTGGGCGTAGCCGGCCTGCCGCAGCACCCGGCGCAGCTCGCGCAGCGTGCCCGACGGCGCGTCGCGCTTGCGGCGATGATGGATCTCGTAGAGCCACGGATCGTAGTCGGCGTCGGCGGCGAGCAGCTGCGCGGCCGCCGCCACGACGCGGTAGAACACCTGCACCCCGACCGAGAAGTTGGCGCCGTGGACCAGCCCGGCGTGATGCGCCGCCACCGTCTCCCGCACGCGCAGCAGCTGGTCGGCCCAGCCGGTGGCGCCGACCACCATGGCGATGCCGAGCGGCGCCAGGCGCTCGACGTTTTCGGGCACCGCGGCGGCGACGGAGAAATCGATCGCCGCTTCGATGCCGCGCAGCCGCTCGGCATCGAGCGGGACGCCGGCGCGGCGGTCCGCGCCGCTGTAGCGCAGCGCCACCTCGAAGCCGTGCTGGGGCGCCAGCTGCTCGACCAGCCGGCCCATGGCGCCGTAGCCGATGATGGCGAGCCGGTTCATCTCCACCATCATAAGTGCTGCGGCGGGCCTCCCGGGCTATCGTCTCCCGGCCCCTCGAAGAGCCGGCGGTGGAGCTCGACGACGGCCGCCGGCAGGTCCTCGGTCTCGACCAGGCAGCGCACCGCGGGAGCGGCGGCGCCGGCGACGACCAGGCGCGGCTGATGCTCCCGCGCCGCCGCCAGCACGCGGGCGACCAGCTCCTCGTCGCCGGCGAAATCCTCCGTCACCACGGACACCACGGCGCGCCCGTGCAGCACGCCGACCTCGCCGGCGGCGGCCAGCTCCTGCCGCGCTTCCGCCAGCCGGTCCCGGTGGTCGAGCGCCAGGTCGGCGCCGTCGCCGTCGAGCTGCAGCAGCAGAAGCGCGGGCTGCATGCGTGCGATGGCCGCCAGCACCCTGGCGGCGAAACCCTCCCCTGGCGACGACGGGCCCCGGGAAACGTGCAGCAGGTGGTCGTTCGGCCGCCAGGCCAGCGACCTGACCGCCGGTGGCGCGCCGGCGCCGCGCCTGCCGATGAGCGTGCCGCCGCCGGCGCGCCCGTCGAGCGAGTTGAGGACGCGGATGGGCACGCCGGCGCGGGCGGCCGGGCCGAGCGTGCCGTGGTGCGGCTTCTTCGTTCCGGAGCAGGCGAGCTCGAGCGATTCGGCGAACGACAGGGCGGGGACGAGACGCGCTCCCGGCACCAGCCGCGGGTCGCCGGTGAGGATGCCGTCCACGTCGG
>DATKFK010001131.1:0-2924 GCA_035544375.1 Thermoanaerobaculia bacterium | reverse complement strand
CGCCCCCTTCCCATCGCTGCCGCCGGCAGCTCCGTCTTGGCGCTAGACTTTCGCCTCCATGCGCCGGCTTAGCCTTTCCTCGCTGCTGATCGCGCTCAATGCCGGGCTGGTGCTGGTGGCGGTGGCGGGGTTGGCGGCCGGTGCGGCGCGGGTGCTGCGACAGCTCGCCGACCGCGAGGCGCTGGCGCGAGCCGACCTTGCCGCGCTGAGCGCGGTGGCCGCCATCGAGCGCGCCGGCGACCGGGCGCTGGCCTCGGCGCGGCTGCTGGCCGATCGCCCGGCGGTGGGAAGGATCCTGTCGGCGGGCGACCGCGCCGGCCTCGATGCCTGGCTCGAGCGCTTCCGGCTCACCAGCGACCTCACCGGCTGTGCGCTGTACGCCGGCGCCGGCGGCGCCGGCCGCTTGCTGGCGAGCGCCGGGCCGCCGCTGCCGTGGGAGGCGCTGCGGCGCCCGGAGGGCGGCCGCTCGCTGCTTGCCGACGGCCAGGGGCGGCTGGTCCTTGCCGGCTCGGCGCCATTCACCGCGGCACCCGCGGCGCCGCCGGTCGAGGCGGTGACCGCGCGGGTGCTGGACGCCGGCTACGCGCGACGGCTGGGCCGGCAGGTCGGCCTGCCGGTGGCGCTGCTCGACAGCCGCGGGGCGGGGAGCGCGGCGGCGCCGGCGGCGCGTCTGCGCGAGCAGGCGCTGGCGGCCGGCGGCGGAGCGGCTCCGCACCAGGCGGGCGGCGCGCCCGCGGCGGCGCGCCTGGACGCCCTCGACGCTTACGTTGCCGACCGCCCGCTGTTCGGGCCGGCGGGCGAGGTGGTCGGCGTCGTCGAGGCGTCGCTGCCGGCGGCGGTGGTGGACGGCCCGCTTGGCACGCTGGCGAGGCGCCTCATGGTGCTGGCGCTGACCGTCGCCGCGCTCGCCACCCTGGCGTCGGCGGCGGCCGGGAGGTGGCTGGGGCAGCCGGTGCGGGAGCTCACCGGCTCGGCGGCGCGGCTCGGACGCGGCGACCTGACCACGCCGATCGCCCAGGCCCCCGGCCGCGAGCTGGGAGCGCTCGCCGCCACTCTCGAAGACACCCGGCGGCAGCTGTTGCGGCTCACCGCCGAGCTGCGGCGGCGCCAGGCCGAAGGCGAGGCGGTGCTCACCGGCATCGCCGAAGGGGTGTTCAGCGTCGATCGCGACCGGCGCATCCGCTACCTGAACCCGCAGGCGGCGGCGCTGCTGGGATTGCCACCGGCAGCGGCCCTGGGGCGCTTCTGCGGCGATGTCCTCAATCCGCGCGATGCCAAGGGCCAGCGTCCGTGCGAGGATGCCTGCCCGATCGTCCATGCGCGCTTCCGCGGCACCGCCCAGGCCGCCGAGCACCTGCTGCTGGCCGGCGGCCGGCGGCGATCGGTGGTGATCACCAGCGCCGGGCCCGTCGAGGAGCGGCAGTTCCTGGTGATGCGCGACGAGACCGGCGTCGAGATCGCACGCCGACAGCGCGACACGGTGCTCGCCAACATCTCCCACGAGTTCAAGACGCCCCTGGCGGCGCAGCGCGCCTCGCTCGAGCTGCTGCGCGAGAAGCTGCTCGAGGGCGGCCACGCGGAGACCGCCGAGGCCCATGAGCTGGTGCTGGCGCTCGAGCGCGGCGGCCTGCGCCTGACGCAGCTGATCGACAACCTGCTCGAAAGCGTGCGCATCGAATCGGGCCAGGACAGCTTGCGCCGCCGCCCGGTGGCGCTCGACGAGGTGATCGAGGAGGCCGTCGAGCTGACCGGCCCTCTGTTCGCTCAACGCGGCCAGCGGGTGAACGTGGACCTGCCCTATCCCCTGCCGCCGGTCGCCGGCGACGCGCCGCGGCTCATCCAGGTGTTCGTCAACCTGCTGGCCAACGCGCAGAAGTTTTCGCCGGCCGGCTCGTCGCTGGCGGTGGGCGGCGCGATCATGGAGCGGGAGGTTGCCCTGTGGGTCGACGACCAGGGGCCGGGCCTGCCGGCCGCCGCCGAGTCGGGGCGCGAGCTGTTCGGCCGCTTCGTGCGCTCGCCCGGGGCAACCGCGGAGCCGGAGCAGGGCGGCATGGGGCTGGGCTTGTGGATCGTGCAGTCGATCGTCGAGCGCCACGGCGGCACCGTCACGGCCGAGCGCCGCGACCCGGGCACCCGCATGCGCGTCACCCTGCCGCGTGACGCCGAGGCAGGGGCCTCGGCCGGCGTGGACGGGGCGAGCAGGACCGAGGCAGGCAAGGCCGAGGCGGGCAAGACAGAGACCGGCAAGACAGAGATCGACAAGGCAGAGATTAACAAGGCAGAGATCAGCAAGGCACAGGTCGGCAAGGCAGGAGTCGGCAAGACAGAGGTCGGCAAGACAGAGGTCGGCAAGGCATGAAGATCCTGATCGTCGACGACGACCTGGACCTCTCGGGGCTGATCGCCTATGCGCTCCGCCAGGCCGGGTACCTGACCGTCGAGGCCGGCGACGGCGAGGCCGCGCTGGCGGCTTTCGAGCGCGAGGCGCCGGACCTGGTCATCCTCGACCTGCAGCTGCCGAAGCTGGACGGCCGCGAGGTTTGCCGCCGCATCCGCGCGCTCGACTCGACGCCCATCATGATGCTGACGGTGCAAGGCAGCGAGCAAGACGAGGTGGCGGGGCTGGACATGGGCGCCGACGACTACCTGACCAAGCCGTTTAGCCCGCGCGGCCTGCTGGCCCGGGTGCGGGCGTTGCTGCGCCGGGCGGGCGACGAGAGGCCGGCGCCGCTCAAGGCGGGCGACTTCGCCCTCGACCTCGAGCTGCAGTCGGTGAGCCTGCGCGGCGGTCCGCCGCTGCGGCTCACCCGCCTCGAGGTGCGCCTGTTGCAGCTGCTCCTGGTCAATGCGGGCCATCCGCTGCCGGCGGAGCGCCTGATCTCCCACGTCTGGGGGTCGCGCGGCGGCGGCGACCGGCAGCTGGT
>DATKFK010001130.1:0-4437 GCA_035544375.1 Thermoanaerobaculia bacterium | reverse complement strand
TTGAACATCTTCTGCATGCCGCGGTACTGCTTGACCAGCTTGTTGATGTCTTGTACTGAGGTACCGGAGCCCATGGCGATGCGGCGCTTGCGGCTGCCATTCAGGATGTCCGGGCGGCGGCGCTCGACCGGGGTCATCGAGTTGATGATGGCCTCGATGCTCTTGAGCCCGCCCTCGTCCACGTTGGCGCCGTCCAGGCCGCGCAGCGGACCCACCTTGGGCAGCATCTCGAGCACCTGGGCGAGCGGTCCCATCCGCCGCAGCTGGCGCAGCTGATCGCGCAGGTCCTCGAGCGTGAACTGCTGGCGGGCGATGCGCTGCGCCAGGCGGCTGGCCTCCTCGCGGTCGAGGCCGCGCTCGGCCTTCTCGATCAGCGACAGCACGTCGCCCATGCCGATCATCCGCGACGCCATGCGCTCGGGATGGAAGAGCTCGAGATCGTCCGCCTTCTCGCCGACGCCCACGAAGCGGATGGGGACCTGCGCCACGGTGCGGATCGACAGCGCGGCGCCGCCCCGCGAGTCGCCGTCGAGCTTGGTCAGGATGACGCCGGTCAGCCGCAGCGACCGCGCGAACTGCTCGGCGCTGCGCACCGCGTCCTGGCCGGTCATGGCGTCGGCCACGAACAGCGTCTCGGCCGGCGCGAGCCGCTCGGCGAGCGCCGCCAGCTCCTGCATCAGCGCCTCGTCGACGTGCAGGCGGCCGGCGGTGTCCACGATCACCACGTCGTGGCCGCGGTCGCGGGCACTGGCCAGCGCCCGCGAGGCGAGGTCGAGCACCGTCTCGCCCGGCTCCGGGGCGAGCACCGGCACCTCCACCCCGCGGCCCACCTGCTGCAGCTGCTCGACGGCGGCGGCGCGCTGCAGGTCGCCGGCGACCAGCAGCGGGTGGCGGCCGCGCTGCTTCAGCCGGCGGGCGAGCTTGCCGGCGGTGGTGGTCTTGCCCGAACCTTGCAGCCCGCACAGCAGGAGCACGGCCGGACGCCCGTCCAGGCGCAGCTCGCCGCCTTCCTCGCCGAGCAGCGCGGTCAGCTCGTCGCGCACCACCTTGATGACCTGCTGCGCCGGGGTCAGGCTCTCCATCACCTCGGCGCCCAGGGCGCGCTCGCGCACCCTCTCGATGAACGGCTTGACCACCCGCACCTGGACGTCGGCCTCGAGCAGCACCAGGCGGATCTGGCGCATCGCCGCCTGCAGCGCCTCCGGCGTGACCTTGCCTTCGCCGCGCAGCTGGCGGAAGACGTCCTGGAGCTTGCTCTGGAGACCGTCGAACATCGGGATGGGCCCTCGCTGCCTGGCTTCGGCCTCGCGGCACGCGGCGTCGCCGGCTCCCCACGCGCCGGGGAGCGCGCCGCGCCTCGCCCGAGGCGGATCGGCCCGGGATGCTACCACTTGCGGGCGGCCATCGCCTCGCCGGGGTGCTGACGGGCTGGCGGGTGGTCACCCCGGCCGCCGACACTAAACCGACAGAGTCCCGAGGGTCATCAGGCTCCCAACGTTTCTCAGCAGATCTCCCGGTGTCACGAAAGAGGCTGGCGTGTGGTAGAGGCTGGCGAGCGCCGCGCTCAGGTCGAGACTTTCGGGGCTCACGGTCCGCTCTTTGCCTGCGGTCGCCAGCTGCCAATGTGCCGCGAAGCTGGATACCGCGGCCGCCACGTCGGAGTCCACGGCATCGGCGGTGGGCGCGGCCTCGGCGCGCGGCTCCTTCACCTCGCGCTGGTAGCGTTGAATCAGGGGACGGAGGTCTGCCGGCGCATGGGCCGTCTCGGCTCGGACGATGGCGCGGTCGCCGCGCTCGTGGCTCTCCATCACGGCCGCCAGAACGCTTTCTGGATGGACCGGGTCGGCCTGGTGACGCCCGCCCGGCGTGCGGATCCCTTCCGGCGTCGCCTCGCGCCGGAGGCTCAGGCCGAAGGGATCGAGCGTTCCCGGGAGCGCCTCGTAGCAGCGGTAGACGAACTCCGAGCAGATCATGGGCTGCTTGCCGCCGGCGGTCAGTTTCAGCAGCAGCTCCGATGCATTCTCCAGGACGGCGATGATCAGCTGCTTCCAGATCGGCGTGATCTTGGGCTTACGGATCAGGCAGAGGAAGGCCAGCAGCAGGATCTTCTCGTAGGCATAGCGTTCATGCTGGTCAAGATAGAAGGACGCCTTGGCGAGCACCGGCTGGACGTCGGCCGGCCGGACCTTCAGCCGGCGGGCCATCACCCACGCGTTGTTGTCGTTGACGCTGGCCGTGAGGGATCGCTGGACCAGCCCTTTGGCAAGGGCCTCGTCCACCGCAGGCGGCGCGCCGCCCAAGAATAGCGAGGCATGGCTGACCTCCGTCCCGTCGAAGAAGCGGATGGCTGCCGAGATCAAGCCCTTTCCTCGGTAGAGAAGGATGTCGATCGGCACCAGCCAGGCAGAAGAAAATGCCCTTGCGGCAACCGCCTCCGCCTGCACGGACAACCTCCCGCCCGCCAGCGTCGGCTTCGGACTTGCGGCGGCCCTTGCTCCCTTCCGCTTGGTCTTTGGCGGCACGGTCCGCCGAGTGCTCTGAGGCTTGGGCTGCGAACGGCCGCCGCCGCGGGCGCCCTTCGATTTCGCTTGCGGTCCTGCCGCTTGGCGCACGGCCGCGTGCCCCGCCTTGCGCGGCGTGGTGGAGCGCGCAGACGTTGCCGGTGGCCTGGAGCGCCCGGTCGCCTGGGTTCGCCCCCGCTGCGGGCCGGGCTTCTTGGTGGCGGCCTTCGTGGGCCGGCTGCTCTTGTCGATTGGGCTCATGGTGGGCTCTCCCGTAGTGTTTTCGGTCGTATACTGATGCGAAGGGTGGCCCCCTCCCGCGGGCGGCGCCCCGAATGGATGATGCCGAAGCTTTCTCCAAATCTTCGCCGGCGCTTGGCCGCGACACCACAGGGCCATCCTGTCGAGGTGGTCGTCGAGGTCGGCAAGGCAACCGGCGCATCCGACGCTGCGGCCGCCGGAGGCCGTGCCAAGAAGATTGAGGCGCTGAAGGAGTCCTTCGCCGCGAACGCCGCACCGATCGAACGCGCCATCGAACGATCCGGGGGCGAGGTTCTCGGCCGCGCATGGCTCAACCAATCGCTGAAGGCGCGGCTGCCACGTGAGGCGGTGGAAGCCCTGAGCGAACGCGAGGACATCGAGCGTCTGGACATGCCGGCAACTCTGCAACCCGATTAGCTGACTAGCCCAGCACCACGAGACCGTTGCCCTGCGCGTTGTCGTCGGCTCCGGGAAGCTTGTGGCACAGGCCAATCAGGGCCGCACGCAGCTCGTCGGGGCTCTGACCGCGATTCTTCTGCAGCAGCAGGGCCAGCACGCCCGCAACCTCGGCCGCCGCGAAGCTGGTGCCGAAGCCCACGCGCCCTATCCTGCCATCGACCTTGCAACTCTTCACCTCGTCGCCGGAGCTCCCGCCAGGAGCCACGCAATCCGGCCGCCGGCCATTGACCGACGGCCCGCGACTGCTTTGCGGGATGATTTGGGTGCCGGATTTATCGCTGGCTCCGACAACGATCGCGCCGGCCGCGTCGGCGGGACTGGTGAGCCCCAGGTCACCGTCATTGCCCGCGCTCTTGACGATCGTCAGGCCCAGGCTCCAGGCCTGATCGAAGCCCCGCGCCTCGCGGGACGTTCCATCGCCCGCCGCTCCGATCCCCCATGAGCAGTTGGCGATGTGGGCTCCGTCCTCGAGGGCCTGCTGCAGCGCCTGCATGCCACCGAAGTCATCGGCATGGTTGGCCGCCGCGGTGGCAAGGACCTTGTAGTGGTAGATCGTCGCCTCGGGAGCAACGCCGGTGAATGACGCACTGCTCGCCGCGATCAGGCCCGCTACCGCAGTCCCATGGGAGCTCGGATGTCCCCAGCTCTCGCGGGTGTAGTTCTCCTTGAGAATCACGCGCCCGCCGAACGCCGGGTGCTTATATGCGATCTCGGAATCGAGAACCGCTACGACGACATCCTTGCCGGTCACGTGCCGCTTCCTGCGGTACGCGCGGGACTGCAGCAGGTCCTCGGGGCCGGCCCTGGCGTCAGGCTTGAGCAGCCGGGGCAATCCGATGCGCTGCACGGTGGAGTCTTGCGCCACGTCGGCGAGGGCGGGCAGGTTGGCCAGCGTTCTCATCGAGGCATTGAGCCAGCACATCTGCGTGGTCGAAATCGGAGTGCCTGGCGCGCCCGCTGTGACGGCGCCAGCGGTGCGTCCGATCTGCTCGCGTAGCGGCGCAGCGGCCTGGTAGAACGCCGCACGCAGCCTAAAGGCGTGGAGGCGCCGCATCACCGACGCGGCGTCCGCGGCGCTCGCCGCGCCGAGCTCTGCAAGCGTGGAGGAAAGCCGATCGAATGCCGGGTAGCTTGCTTCCGCGACCACCACCCTGCGAGGCGCCGGCATGCCGAGCTCGATGATCGCCGTGGAAGGACCGCCCTGGACCGCCGCCGC
>DATKFK010001129.1:0-10129 GCA_035544375.1 Thermoanaerobaculia bacterium | reverse complement strand
TTGCAGACCCCGGCACTCCCGCCGGCGGCGCCAACGCCGCAGGAGGCGCGGTCTCCCTGTCGGCGGCCGATTGCGCGGTGCTCTGCGGCCGGATCGAGAGCCCGCTGCCGGCCTCCGGCTTGCTGGTGCCGCTGGTGCTGCGCGACCGTATCGTCGCGGTCCTCTATGCCGACCAGCTGCCGCAGACGCCGGACGCGGCGCCTGGCGGCGGCAGCCTGTCCTTGCCGGCACTGCAGAGCCTGGTCTACGTCGCGGCGCTGGCCATCGAGTCGCTGCCCTTCCGGCATCGCGCGGCTACCGCCACCCTGCAAACCGAAGGCGATGCCGCCGCCGCCGCAGCCTCTGCCGCTGCCGCCGTAGAGCCGGCGGCAATGCCCGCCGGCGACGCACGGCACAAAGGTGACGAAGCTGCCGCGGCCCCGACCGCCGCCGAGCCGGCTGCCGCACCCGCCGCGTTCTCCGCGCCTACCGCTGCCGCCGCACCCCTCGCGGCCGGCGAACAGACCGGGGCGGCCGCTTTCCCAGCAGCTTCCCCTGCGCTGGCTCCAGTCGCTCCGCCGACTCCGGTCGCCCCGACGGCTCCGGATGCCGCGGCAGAGCTTGCGGCGCTGGGGGGCCTCGCCGCCACGCTGGGGACCGCAGGCGAGACCTCTCCCGCACCCGCGCCTGCCGCGGCGGCGGCGGCAGCGCCGGCGCCTGGGTCCCCAGGGTCCGAGGATGCGGCCGCCGGACCCGCCGCATCCGTGCCGCCAGCGCCGCCCGCGCCTTCCCCCGGTAGCGGCGAGGCGTCGCGCCCGACCCTGCCGGCGAGCGCCGCTTCGCCCTTCGTGAGCCCGGTGGATCTCTACGATTCACCCAACGTGCCGCTGGTCAAGGAGACGGCGGAGATCCCGGTGTCCCGGCCGTTGCGGCCGGTGGCGGCGGCGGGCGCCGAAACCACCACCGTGGCACGCGGCGGCGAATCGCCTTACCTCGCGGATTCCGCCGCGGCCGGCACCGCGGCCGCGGCCAGCGAGAACGAGACCGTGCTCTTGCCGCACGCGGCGTTGCGCGAAGCCGGCACCTCGCCCTGGGGCAAGAAGGCCGCCGAAGCGGCGAAGGGGCCAGGCGGGCCGGGACTGGCGGTGCTGCCGCCGCTTCCCGACTCGGGAACGGGGCCCGACTCGGGAACGGCGGCCGTCTCGGAAACGGCGCCGGAGGCAAGCGAGTCTCCGGCTTCGCCGCTCCAGGCGCCCACCCGCATCGCCGGCACCGGCGGCGCGGCAACCTTGCGCGCCGTGCCGTCCGCGCCGCCCTTCCCGTCGGCCCAGCCGCCGGCCGCGTCCGGGGCCGCCGGCGCCGCCAGCTCCGGAGCCGGCACGCAGGCCGCGGGTCTGTCTTCCGTGTCTCCCCTGTCTCCGACCTCACCGGCGGCGTTCGAGCCGCTGCGCACCGGCCCCATCGGCTCGGGCACGCCCGAGGTCCGTCCGCCGACCGGGGTGCAGGGACCTGGCTGGGCGTTTGCCACGACGCGGATCCAGGCGAGCTCGAGCGAGGAGGCGCTGCACGAGGAGGCCCGGCGGCTGGCGCGGCTGCTGGTCAGCGAGATCAAGCTCTACAATGAGGAGCAGGTCGAGCTGGGACGCCGCAACCGCGACATCTACGAGCGTCTGCGCGAGGACATCGACAGGTCGCGCCAGATGTACGAGGAACGCGTCGAGCCGCGCATCGCGAAGGCGACGGACTACTTCTACCAGGAGCTGGTCCGCATCCTCGCGGCCGGCGACTCGAAGGCCTTGGGGATCTAGACCGACGGATCTGAAACGGACGGCGGGCAGGTCCCGCCTGCCGAGGTGAAGCGTTGTGAGAAGTCGCAGTCCACGCCTGAGCCTGACCCTTGCTTCCTGCCTGCTGGGCCTGCCCTTGCTCCTGGGCTCCGCCCAGCCAGGGACGCCGGAGGCCGCCGCCGCCGCCGACGTTTCGGTCGTGTCGCCGGGCGCGGCCAAGGCGTTCAGGAGCGCGGCCGCGGCGATGCGCCGGCGCGACTGCGCCGCCGCCCTGGGGGACCTGGCGCCGCTCGCGACCGCCGCCGGGCCCGACAAGATGCTGGCCGGCCTCGTGTCCGGCTTCTACGCCCACACCTGCGAGCAGCTGCCGCTCGCCGAAGAGCGCCTGTTCGTCACCCGCACACCGGGCGGCCTGCTCGAGGACTGGCGCCTCTTCCTGCTCGGCGACGACGCGCGGGCCCGCGGCCACGTGCTGGTCGCCAAGGCAGCCCTGGCCAAGCTGCTCGGCGACTATCCGGCGTCGCCGCTGCGCCCGCGCGCCCTGGTGCGGGCGGCGACTCTCGACTGGCAGCAGGGCGATGGCGATGGCGCGATGGCGCTGGTGCGGCAGGCGCGCCGCGAAGGGCTGGGCGGCGTGGAGAGGACCAGGCTCGACGCGCTGGCGTGGGAAATCGGCACGCGCTCAGGCGACGCCAAGGTCCGTGCCGAGGCGGCCCGCGAGCTGCTGGTCTCGTCGCCGCAGGTGGCCGCCCAGCTGGGTGTCGCCGATGTGTTCCGGCGGCCCGACGGCACGCTCTCCCTGGCCGGCCCGCTCACCGCGGCGCAGCTCGAGCAACGGGCGCAGGCGCTGCTCGCGCTGCAGCTCGAGCCGAACGCCCTGGCCACCCTCGACGCCGTCGAGCCGGCCGACCGCGACCTGCATTGGGTGCTGCTCAAGGCCGAAGTGCTGACCCGGGCCCATCGCGGCGCCGACGCCCTGGCGCTGCTGCGGCCGCTCGAGACCAGCGACCCGTCGGGGCTGACCGGTGCCGGCGGCGCCGGCCGGACGGCGGCGAACCGGGAGACGCCGGCGCGGGCCAGGCGCGAGGTGCAGCCGCCGTTCAAGGCTGAATCCCTGGTGGCGCTCGAATGGGCGCTGGCGCAAGCCGCCGACGATGCGGCCGCGGCGCAGCACGGGCGCGCGGCGCGGGTCCGTGCGGAACACCGCAAGCTGCGGCTGGCGGCCCAGCTCCATCTGCGCAGCGTCGCCGAGCTGGGGGCCGATCCGGAGCTGTCGATCCGCGCCCTGCGTGCGCTGTACGCGCACCTCATCGAGGACAACAGCTACGAGCCGGCGCTCCGGGCCCTGCACCGGTTGCGCGACCTGGATCCCCGGGACACGACCGGCGCCAATCTCCTGTGGGGGCGCGGCTGGCAGGACTTCAGCCGCCGCAACTACGCCGGGGCGCTCGGCCGCTGGAGCGAGCTCACCAAGCTCTATCCGACCGACAGCTCCGGCCGCCGCGCCACCTACTGGAGCGCCCGCTGCTTCGAGGCCCTGGGAGAGCGCGACCGCGCCCGCCAGCTCTACTCCGAGCTGGCGGCCGCCGACACCAGCGATTTCTACCGCCGCAACGCCCTGGTCCGCCTGGCGCGATGGCAGCACCCGCCGCCCGATTCCGCGGCGCGGTCGGCCGAGCCCTGGCCCTACGATCCCGCCCTGGTCCGGGCGCAGCTGCTGAGCGACCTCGGTCTCGACGACCTGGCGCAGATCGAGCTCGACCTGGTGCGCGGCCGTGCCCAGGCGCGCTCGACCGCGGCCTTGCAGGCGGTGATCCTCGCCCGGCGCGGCGAGCGGCGCAAGAGCGTGCTGGCGATCCGCGACGCCTTCCCGGCGCTCGGCGGGCCGTTCCAGGCGGCGGTGCCGGAGGAGGCGCTCAAGCTCTACTACCCGCTCGACTACGAGCAGCCGATTCGCGCCGCGGCGGCGACCAACGGCCTGGCGCCGGCGCTGGTGTTCGGCGTCATCCGCCAGGAGAGCGCATTCGACGCGGCCGCCCAGAGCCGGGCAGGAGCGAGCGGCCTGATGCAGCTGATGCCCGGCACGGCGCGCGAGCTCGCCCGCGGTCTCGGCCTCGGCTGGTCGCGCGAGCGTTTGATCGACCCTGCCTGGAACGTCCAGGTCGGCGCCTCCTACCTGCACCAGGTGCTGGAGATGTTCGGCGGCAACGTCGAGCTGGCGCTGGCCGGCTACAACGGCGGTCCGTATCGCATCAAGCGGCTGTGGCGCGAGGCCGGGAGCAGCGACCTGGACCGCTTCCTCGAAGGGCTCTCGATCGAGGAGTCGAAGGTCTACGTCAAGCGTATCCTCGTCCTTTCCGACAGCTACGGCCGTCTCTATCCACATGCCGCCGGTTGACGCCGCCCTGGTCGACGCCGCCTGATGCAGCCCCGTACGGCGGCGGCGGCAGTGACGGCGGCCGCCGTGATCTCCGGGTTGGGACTGGCCGGCTGCGCACCGCGGCGGCCCGCTGCCGGCGGCGGCCCGGTCGTCCTGATCACGCTCGAAGCGCTGCGCGCCGATGCGGTGACCGGCCTGGGCGGTGAGCCCGGGCTGACGCCCAACCTGGCGGCCCTGGCCCGGGAGGCCGACTGGGCGGGGCGGGCCATCGCCCCCTCGAGCTGGGGCGTGCCGGCGATGGCGACGCTCTTCACCGGCCTCTCGCCCTGGCAGCACCATGCCGTGCTCGACGGCGACAACGCCCACCTGGCGCAGGACCTGATCACCTTGCCGAAGGCGTTCAAGGCGCTCGGCTATCGCACCGCCGGCTTCTCGAGCGGCCACTGGTACACCGCCGGCTACGCCTACGACCGCGGCTTCGACACCTTCGACGAGGTGGGCAAGAACCGCGATGCCGCGGAGGTTCTGGCCGCGCTCGGGGACGGCAGGCAGCTGGTGTGGATCCACGTGCCCGAACCCCAGGCTCCCTACCGGCGGCGCAACTGGCTCGTGCCCCGCCTGGGCGGCGGCCGTCCTGCTGCAGGCGCCGCGCGCGACCCGCGCGACGCTGGCGCCGCGCGCGACCCGGGCGCCGCGCGTGACCCGGGCGCCGATCTTCCGCAATCGGTCGAGGCGCTGGACCTGCTGGCGGCTTCCAACCCGGACGTGCCGCCGACTCCGGCATTGCGGCGTCGGATCACCGCCATGTACCGGCTCAACGTGGCCTGGGCCGACGAGAGGATCGGCCGCCTGCTCGATGCGCTGCGCGCCAGCGGTCAATGGGATCGCTCCCTGGTGGTGGTGACCTCCGCCTTCGGCGAGGAGCTTGGCGAGCACGGCGCCTTCGGGCATGGCGCCGACCTCGAGCGCGAGGCCCTGGAGGTGCCCTTGATCGTCAAGCTGCCGAGCTGGTGCCGGCGTCCCCTGGTCCCGCCCGGGCGGCAGCGCATCGCGCTGGCGCGGGTCTGGGCGACACTGGTCGAGGCCGCGGGCGGAGAGGCGCCGCCGGCGACCGCGCCCAGCCTGTTTCGCGACGCGCCCGGCGGCGTGCTGTCCGAGCTCTATCTCGGCAACGGCGCCAACCTCTATTCGCTGGTCGAGGGCGACGATCAGCTGCTGTGGCAGGCGCGCTTCGGCCCGCCCCAGCCCGGGCTCTACCGCGCCAGTCTCGCGGGGCAGGGTGGCACGGATCGGGACACCCCCGATACTCTCGGCGTGATCGCCGCTCGCCTCTTCGACGGCTTCGAGGCGACGCCGCCGCTCGCCGGCCTGGGCCCGCCAGGGCTGACCCTGGCGCGCTGGGGGGCGGGCGGTGGCAGCCGGAGGATCGCCGATCCGCGGCGGGCGGCGGCGCTTGCCGGCGAGCTCGCCGTGCGCTGGCGCGCCTTCCTCCCGGAGGAGCTGACGCCGGAGGAGGAGGACCGGGAGTGGCTCGACCAGACGCCGCCGCCGGAGCCCTCGACCCCAGAGGCCGCCGCCGGCCCGGGAGGCCCGTAGTGGCCGGTGGTATACTCATGCACCCGCGCCAGGGCTCTTCCGGGTCCATAGCTCAGCGGTTAGAGCGTCCGGCTCATAACCGGCAGGTCCCTGGTTCGAATCCAGGTGGACCCACTTCGAAGGTATGAATTGCCATCCCTTCCGCCGCGGTCCTGCCGACGCGCTCGCCTGGCGTGGCGGAAGATCGATCCATGCGGGCTGGTTCGCACGCCGTCCAGGAGATCCGGGCCAAGGTTGGCCGCGGAGATCGCGGCGGCGTCGCGGCCCCGAGAGAGGAGCTTCTTCTGTCGATGAATTCCAACCTGGAGACCGTCGTCGGCCTGCAGCAGGCCATCCTCCAAATCAGGGAAGCTGAGCAGCGCCTGCACGGCATCCCCGACTGGATGCGTGAGCTGCACGACGAGCATGCCGCGAGCAAGGCCGAGATCGACGACCTCGAGCAGGCCGTCGAGGAGGCGGCGAAAGACCGGCGCGCGGCCGAGGCGGCAGTGGAAGATGCGCAGGAGAAACTGAGGAAGTACCAGCAGCAGATCAACCGCGTCAGCACCCAGCGGGAGTACGGCGCGCTGTTGCAGGAGATCGACACCGTCAAGGCACAGATCGCCGGGTTCGAGGAGCAGGCGTTCTCCTCGCTCGAGCGGCACGACCAGAAGCAGAAGGAGCTGCAGGAGAAGCGGGACGGCTTTCGCGAGCTCGCGGACCGGTATGCCGCCGAGCTGGCGCGCTGGGAGAGCGAAAAGCCGGCCATCGCCCAGCAGGTGAGCGCGCTCGGCGATCAGATCGAGACCCTCCGCGGCAAGCTGCCGCGCACGATGCTGGCGCAGTTCGAGCGCATCCTGGAACGCAATCCGGCGGGCGCCCTGGCGCCGGTGCGGTTGATCGAAGGGCCCCGCCGCGGTCCGCGCGAATGGCACTGCGGCGTCTGCAACTACCGGGTGCGGCCGCAGGTCGTGGTCGAGATCAGCAACGGCGAGAGCCTGGTGCAGTGCGACAGCTGCAAGCGCATCCTCTACCTGGGGGAGGCCCCGGCCTGACGGCAGCCGCCGGCGGCGGCGAGCCAGCCGCGCGCCTGGCGGCCATCCGGGCCCGCATCGCCGCCGCCTGCGCTCGCGGCGGCCGCGGTCCCGCCACGGTGACGCTGGTCGGGGCCAGCAAGACGCAACCGGCAGCGGTTCTCGCCCCTTTCGTCGCGGCGGGCCTCGCCGTGCTGGGCGAGAACCGGGTGCAGGAGGCGCAGGCGAAGCGGCACGAGCTGGGCGGAATCCTCGGCGAGCCGCGTCTCGAATGGCACCTCATCGGGCCGCTGCAAACCAACAAGGCACGGCTGGCGCTCGATCTCTTCACCTGCATCCATTCCCTCGACCGGCCCGAGATCGCCGCCGCCCTCGACCGCGAGGCCGGGAGGCGCGGCGTGCGGCCCGACGCCTTCATCGAGGTCAACCTGGGCGAGGAGGCCAGCAAGCACGGATTCGCGCCCGGCGGCCTTGCCGCTGCGGCGCGGCCGCTGGCCACCCTGCCCAACGTGCGCATCGTCGGGCTGATGGCCATCCCGCCCTTTGGGGACGCCGCCGAGGAATCGCGCCCATGGTTCCGGCGCCTGCGCGAGCTGCGCGACGACCTCGGCAGCCGGCCCGAGTGGGCGGGCTGGCCCGGCAGCCTGTCGATGGGAATGAGCGACGACTTCGAGGTGGCGATCGAAGAAGGCGCCACGCACGTCCGTGTCGGCACCGCGCTCTTCGGATCCCGCAGGCCCCGTCCAGGATGATCCGGGATCGGGTAGTGGCTCACCGTCGAGGACCTGATCCGGCTCCTCGAAGAGGCCCAAAATCCAAAGGCTTGAAACTGAGCCACTACCCGGGATCGCGGCGGCAGGTCCTTTCTTCTTTATCCATGCTAAGATAGCCATCCTTTTCTAGACGCAGGGCGCACGGCGGCGGCAGCCGCCTGCGAGGAGGAAGTTCGCCATGGCGCTCACTCCGCTCGAAATCCAGAGGATGCGGTTCCCGCTCAAGATGCGGGGTTGCGACACTGCCGAGGTCGAAAGCTTCCTGGCGCTGGTCGCCGAGGAGCTGGCGGGCCGCCTGGCGCAAATCGAGAAGGTGGAGCGCGAAAACCGCTACTACAAGCAGCGGGTCGAAGAGACCGAGAACCGCGAGCACCAGCTGCAGCAGACCTTGCTGCGGGCGCAGAAGGTGTCCGACGAGATCACCGCCAACGCCAAGCGCGAGGCCGAGCTGACCGTCAAGGAGGCCGAGCAGGCTGCCGACCGCATCGTCCAGCAGGCGATCGAGCAGTCCTCCCGCATCGAGTCCAAGATCAACGAGCTGCGCACGCTGCGCCGCGAGCTGCAGGTCAAGTTCAAGAACAACCTCGACCTGTTCCAGCGCATCCTGGAAGCGGAGATGGACGACGAGCGCAACACCGCCACCGTCCTCACCCTGCCGCGCAAGCGCCGGGAAGCCTGAGACAAGACGCGAACGGTTGGCCATGGAAGACCTGCCGCCCGCGGCGCGCCGGCTGTTCGGAGAGCCCGGCGCCGCCGCCGCTGCCGGCGAGATGGCGGCGCTCGACGCCGCGGCCCCTGACCCTTACGTCCTGGCGCGCCTGCTCGAAGACGGCGACCGCGCCGACCTCGAGTGGCTGTGCCGCCGGCTCCCGGCAGGCGACCTGGCGAGCTGGATCGAGCGGCACGGGGCGCGGCGCCTGTCGCGGCGCAGCCTCGCCTTCTGGGCGTTGGCGCTCGAACGTGACGACCTCCTTCCGGAGCGCTCGCCGCAGCTGGCGCGCCGCCGCGAGCTATGGCCGCTGTGACAGCGCCGCCATCCCTGATTCCACGCCATCGCGAGGCGCTTTCGCCGCGCGCCCAGGCGCTGGCCGGCAGCCTGGCCGCGACGGCCTTGAGCGAGGACTTCTACCTCGCCGGCGGCGCCGCCCTCGCGCTCTACCTCGGACACCGGCCGGTCGCCGAGCTCGACCTGATGAGCGGCACCAACCGCCTCGCCGGTCCCGAACGGCGCATCCTGCTCGGCGCGTTGCTCGACGCCGACCCCGATACGCAGGTGGAGACGGCGCGCGACGGCTACCTGTTCGTGCGCGCCGGCGGCGGCGTGCCCCTGCGGCTCTACTACTACCCCTACCCGCTGGTGGCGCCGGTCGAGGAGGTGGACGGCCTGGCCGTGGTCTCGCCCGTCGACCTCGGATTGATGAAGCTCGGCGCGATCATCAGCCGCGGCTCGCGCCGCGACTTCGTGGACCTGTTCCTGCTGTGCCGGGAGCTGCCGCTGGACCAGCTGCTGCTGCGCGCCGGCGACAAGTTCGGGCACGTCCGTGATTTTCCACTGCAGGCGCTGAAAGGCCTCGCCGATCTCTCCGAGGCTGCCGGCGAGGCGATGCCGCGGCTGGCGGTCGACGTCACCTGGGAAGAGGTCGCTGCCTGGGTGGGCGGCGAGGTGCGCGAGGCCGGGCGGACCCTATGGCCGACCTCCTGATCCACAACCTCGGCGAGCTGGCCACCCCGCTCGGCTCGTCGCCGCGGCGCGGGCCCGAGCAGCGGCAGGTGCTGCGTCTCCGCGATGCGGAGGTGCTCTGCCGCGACGGCCGGATCGCCTTCGCCGGCACCGCCGCCGAACGCCGGCGCCAGCTCGGCGAGCTGCCCGGCGTGGAGCGCCTGGACGGCCGCGGCGGCACGCTGGTGCCTGGCTTCGTCGATCCCCACACCCACCTGCCCTGGGCCGGCAGCCGCGAGGAGGAGTTCGCCGCCCGGCTGGCCGGCAAGACCTACCAGGAGATCGCGGCGGCCGGCGGCGGCATCCTGGCGACGGTTGCCGCCACGCGGCGGGCCGGCGAAGAGGAGCTGGCCGTGGCGGTCAGCCGGCGCCTCGACCTGATGCTGGCCTGGGGCACCACGACCGCCGAGGCGAAGAGCGGCTACGGCCTGTCGCTCGACGGCGAGCTCAAGCAGCTGCGGGCCATCCGCCGCGCCGCCGCGGGACACGCGGTTGACCTGGTCCCCACCCTGCTGGCGGCGCACGAGGTGCCCGCCGAATCGCGCCACGACCGCCGCCGCTATCTCGACCTGGTCTGCGACGAGATCATCCCCGCCGCCGCCGAGGCCGGCCTGGCCCGCTTCTGCGACGTTTTCTGCGAGCATGGGGTGTTCGACGCCGCGGAGTCGCGGCGCGTGCTGGTGGCGGGAGCCCGGCACGGTCTCGCGCCGCGCCTCCACGCCGACGAGTTCGTGGACTCGGGAGGCGCCGAGCTGGCGGGCGAGCTCGGCGCGCTGTCGGCGGACCACCTCATCGCGGTCTCCGCTGCCGGCATCGCGGCGCTGGCGGGCGCCGGCGTCACCGCGGTGCTGCTGCCCGGCACCAGCTTCTTCCTCATGAAG
>DATKFK010001128.1:0-2937 GCA_035544375.1 Thermoanaerobaculia bacterium | reverse complement strand
CCGGCGCCGGCGTGGCCGGCACCAGGGACAGTGGAGATGCGGGGAAGGGGCGGGGGGATGGGGAGGGGGGGTGGGGCGGATCAGCTGGCCTTGTCGACCATCGTTCGCGGCGGCCCTTGCTGCCAGCCATGGGGCCTGCCGATCGGTATGTCCTCGGGAGCGGCCGGCGGGTTCAAGGCCGCGGCGCGGCGTCCAGGCTGGAGGTACAGAACGCGCAACGGCGGGCGGCGATCGGCACCTGGCTCAGGCACTCGGGGCAGCTCCTGGTGGTAGGGTCCGGCGGCGCTTCGCCGCGGCGCATGCGCGCCATGAGGGTGTTCACCGGCAGGACGACGAAGAAGTACACCGCGATCCCGACGAACAGGAACGCAACCAGGGCATTGAGGAAATCCCCCACCAGGAGGTTGCTGCCGTTGACCCCGACGACGATGGCGGAGAAGTCGGGCTTGCCCACGATCGCGGCGATGAGCGGCATGATCAGGTCCTTGACCAGCGCCGTGATCACCGCGCCGAAGGCCGCGCCGATCACCACCGCCACCGCCAGGTCGAGGACGTTGCCGCGCAGCATGAACTGTTTGAATCCTTTCATTTCCCGCTCCTTTCGCAATCGGAGGACATGATCGATCGACGCCGCTGCCCGCTCCCGCCGTCTCAGGATCGCCGGCTGAGGACGCGGAAGAACTCCGCCGCGGCCCCGGCGGGGTCGCCGACCAGGCCGGCGGCACCCTGCTCGGCGAGCCAGTCGGCTGGCAGGTGCTTGCGGTAGGGGCTTTCGAGAAAGCGCTGGTCGAAGAGCGCGATGATGCCGGTGTCGTGGGGTGAGCGGATGAGGCGGCCGGCGGCCTGCACCACGCGGGTCATGCCGGGCACCGCGAAGGCGTACTCGAAACCGCGCTCGAAGCGCTCCTGGTAATAATCCTTGAGCAGCTGGCGCTCCAGGGTGAGGGCCGGCAGGCAGGGGCCGATCACCGCCACCGCCCGCAGCATGTCGCCGGGGTAGTCCACCCCTTCGGCGAACGCCCCGCCGGCGACCGCCGCGAGCAGCACGTCTCCCAGCACCGCCGCGCGCAGGATCGCGAGCAGGGCTTCGCGCTCCTTGTCGCTATCGGCCTGGCGCTGCACGAAGAGACGCTTGGTGCGCAGGCGCAGGCGCCCCGCCACCTCGGCGAGGAAGGCATAGCTGGGGAAGAGGGCGAGGCAGTTGCCCGGCACCGCCTCGGCGAAGGCGCTGAGGCGTTCGGCGATGGGCTCGTAGTTGCCGGGCCGCTGCCGGTAGGCGGTCGCGACCGTGGCGTCGATGACCACCCGCCGGTTGCCGGCCGGGAACGGGTTGGGGATCTCGACGAAGGCGGTGCGGCCGGCGGCGAAGCCCAGCAAGCCGGTGTAGAACTCGGGCGGCGACAGGGTGGCCGACAGGCCGATGGCGGCGTGGGCGCGGTTGATCACGGCGCCCAGGAAGCGGCTGGGGTCCTTGCACAGCACCCGCACGCGGCAATCGCCGCGGCAGATCTCGACGAACTGGCTGAAGGCGGCGTCCGCCGCCGCCAGGCCGTTCAAGAAGCGCAGGAAATCGAAGTAGAGCTCGACGAACGGGTCCTCGGCGCGGAAGCTGCGGTGGTCGCGCTGGTGCTCGAGATAATCGACGAAGGCGGCGTCGAGCTCCGGCCGCAGCTCCCAGAAGAGCTCCTCGGGCAGCGGCGCCTCGACGGCACGGTCGCGCCCCTGGAAGGCCCCGCCGCCATCCTCGACCGGCGGCGCGCTGCCGGCGCCGCCGCCCGCGCCGCCGGCCAGATCGTCGAGGCAGTCGTGCACCGTGTCCTCGACGATGGCGGCGAGCTTCAGGCACAGGGCCTGAAGGCGCCGGTAGATCGGCTCGCCGAGGTGGCCGAACGCCGCGGCGGCGGCGCGCGCTGCGCCGGCCGACAGCTCCGGGCTGTAATAGCCGCGGCCGCGCTCGACCAGGTTGTGCACCTCGTCGATGACCAGCACGGCGTCGGACAGGTCCTGGTCGGCGGAGAAGTCGGGCAGCGACACGTAGGGGTCGAAGGCGTAGTTGTAATCGCAGACCGTCACCTCGGCGCGCGCCGCCAGCTCGAGGCTCACCTCGAAGGGGCAGACCTCGGCGGCCCGCGCGGCGCGGAACACGTCGTCGGGCTCGATCGCGGCGTGGCGCTGGTAGATGTCGGCGACCACTCCCGAGGTTTGCAGCTTGAGCGCGTAGTCCTTGGCGAAACGGCAGTATTCCTCGTGGCAGATGACCTGGTCGTTGGCGCACATCTTGGCCTTGGCGCGCAGCCGCAGCGAGCGGAAGGCGGCGTCCTGGTTCAGCAGCTGCAGGACCGCCGTCGCCATCTCCTGCTGCATCGTCTTGGCGGTGAGCACGAACAGCCGCTTGTCGTGGGCCAGGCAGTAGCGCAGCGCCGGATACAGCGCCGCCACGGTCTTGCCGATGCCGGTCGTCGCCTGCAGCAGCAGGTGCTCGCGGTTGGCCACCGCCGTCTCGACCGCCGCCAGGATCAGCTCCTGGCCGGGACGCAGCTCGCGGTAGGGGAACTCGAGACGCTCCGCCGCCCGCCGCCGCTCTTCCCGGCGCCGCGCCTCGGCCTCGTAGGCGCGCAGCAGCGCATTGATGCGCCGGCGCACGGCGGCCTCGAGCGCGTCGAGGCGGAGAGGCAGCTCCTCGCGCTCGACCTCGTCGCTGCCGATGGCGATCAGCACCAGCTCGGCGCGCACGGCAGGCGCCTCGGCGATGTCGGGAATCTCGGGACTGCGCGCCAGCATCCAGGCATAGAGCAGGGCCTGGCGCTGGTAGATCTCGCGCACCGCCGGCGGCAGCGCGCCGCCGCGCCGCACCGACTTGATCTCCTCGACGACCAGGGTGCCGTCGGGCTCCCGGCGCAGGCCGTCGATGCGCCCCTGCACGGTCACCTGCCAGCC
>DATKFK010001127.1:0-2171 GCA_035544375.1 Thermoanaerobaculia bacterium | reverse complement strand
GGCCTGTTCTGCGCCGAGCTGGGGGCTCTTCTCCCGGCCTTCTCGCGCGGCGAGCCCTCGCCGCTGCCGGAGCTGCCGGTCGGCTACGGCGACCATGCCGCCTGGCAGCGGCAGCAGCTTTCCGAGGACGCGCTCGCCAAGCCCCTGGCCTACTGGGAGCGCCAGCTCGCGGGCTTGCCGGTGCTCGAGCTGGCCACCGACCGGCCGCGCCCGGCGCTGCCGGACTTCGCGGGCGGCTGGCGCAGCGCGGTCGTCCTGCAGGGCAAAGCGCCCGACCTCCTCGCCCTCTGCCGGCGCGAGGGGGCGACGCCCTTCATGGTGATCCTCGCCGCCTATCTCATGCTGCTCGCCCGGCACACGGCGAGCGGGGATCTCGCGGTCGCCACGCCGGTCGGCGAGCGGGACTCTCCCGAGACCGAGCGGCTCATCGGTCTCTTCGTCAACCTGCTCCTGGTTCGCGCGCGGCCGACCAAGCGGAAGTCCTTCCGCGCGCTGCTGCGCG
Organism: Thermoanaerobaculia bacterium; assembly: GCA_035544375.1. Taxonomy (GTDB): domain Bacteria; phylum Acidobacteriota; class Thermoanaerobaculia; order Multivoradales; family UBA5704; genus JASLEW01. The sequence goes on along the minus strand of DATKFK010001127.1, from coordinate 1,669 downwards.
AGGTGGTCGAGGCGACGCTCGGGGCGCACGAGAACCGCGCCGTGCCCTGCGAGCTGCTGGTCGAGCGCCTGGCGGCGGGAGGGAGCGCGAGCCATGACGCCTTGGGGCGGACGACCTTCGCCTTGCTCGAGGAGAGCCCGCAGCTGGCGCTGCCCGATCTCACCGCGGAGCTTCTGCCGGTGAGCAACGGGACGGCGAAGTTCGAGCTCGGCCTCTCGGCCGCCCTCGCCGCGCCGGGCGGAAACGGCGTCGGGCTGGCGCTCGAATATCGCCGGGAGCTCTTCGACGGCACCACGATCGACCGCCTGCTCGGCCACTTGGGGACCCTGCTCGCCGCGGCGCAGGCCGATCCCCGGCGGAGCGTGGGCGAGCTGCCGCTGATGAGCCCGAGCGAGCTCGAACAGCTCCTCGTCGAATGGAACGACACCGCCGACGGCTGGGATGGGCACGGCGTTCATCGGCTCTTCGCGGCGCAGGCCGCGCGTTTCCCCGATCGCATCGCGGCCGCCGGCGGCGACTCGACGCTCTCCTACGGCGAACTCGAGCGGCGCGCCAATCGCCTGGCCAACCGGCTGGGCCGCTCGGGAGTCCGGCCGGAGGCGGTGGTGGCCGTCCTCCTGGAGCGCTCGCCCGAGCTGCTGGTTGCCGTCCTCGGCGTCCTCAAGGCTGGCGCCGCCTACCTTCCTCTCGATCCGGTCCTTCCCGCCGAGCGCCTGTCCTTCGTGGTGCGCGACGCCGGGGCGGCGGTGCTGATCACGCGCGCCGCGCCGCCGCCGCTCGCGGGGTGGGCCGGCGAGGTGATCTGCCTCGCCAGCGACGCGGCGCGGCTGGCCGCGGAGCCGGCAGCGAGCCCGGTGGTACCGATGCTGCCGGCCAACCTGGCCTACGTGATCTACACCTCCGGATCGACCGGCCGGCCGAAAGGCGTCATGGTCCCTCATGCCGGGCTCTCGAATCTGGTGGCATGGCACCGGCGGCGCTACCAGGTGGCGGCCGAGGACCGCGCCACTCTCCTGGCCGGGGTGGGCTTCGATGCGTCGGTCTGGGAGGTCTGGCCCTATCTCACGGCGGGAGCCAGCCTCGAGGTGCCGCCCGCCGAGACCGTGATCTCGGCGCGCCAGCTGCTCGACTGGATGGCGATGCGCGCCGTGACGGCGAGCTTCCTGCCGACGCCGCTGGCCGAATCCGTGCTCGCGGAGCCGCCGCCGGACCAACTGGCACTGCGGCTCCTGTTGACCGGCGGCGATCGGCTGCACGCCTGGCCGCGGTCGGACCTGCCGTTCGCTTTCGTGAACCACTACGGGCCGTCGGAGACGACCGTCGTCGCGGCGGCGCAGCCGTGGCAGGCGGGGAGCCGCTCCGCCGGTCCGCCGCCCATCGGCAGGCCGATCTCCAACCTCGGCCTCTACGTGCTCGATCGCGACCTCGATCCGCTCCCTCTCGGCAGCCTGGGCGAGTTGGCGGTTGGCGGCATCGGGCTCGCCCGCGGTTATCTCGGCCGCCCGGACCTCACGGCCGAAAAGTTCGTGCCCGACCCCTTCGGGCGGGGCGAGCGGCTCTACCGGACCGGCGATCTGGTGCGCTTCCTTGCCTCAGGCAACCTGGACTTCGTCGCACGCCTGGATCAGCAGGTCAAGATCCGCGGCTTCCGCATCGAGCTCGGGGAGAT
>DATKFK010001126.1:0-7367 GCA_035544375.1 Thermoanaerobaculia bacterium | reverse complement strand
AAAGGGCCCGCACCCACAACCTCAAGGCGATCAACTGCAGCGTTCCGCACGGCGCGGTGACCGTGATCACCGGCCCGTCCGGGGCCGGCAAGTCGTCGCTCGCCTTCGACACCATCTTCGCCGAGGGGCAGCGGCGTTTCGTCGAGTCGATGTCCACCTACGCCCGGCAGTTCCTGGACCAGATGGAGCGCCCGCCGGTCGACGCCATCGACAACATCCTCCCGGCGGTGGCGCTCGAAGCCCGCAACGCGGTGCGCAACGCCCGCTCGACGGTCGGCACCATCACCGAGATCCATGACGTCCTGCGGCTGCTCTTCACCCATCTCGGCGAGGTTGCCTGCCCGCATGGCCACGGCCTGGCGCGCGCCTTCACCCCCGAGGAGGCGGCGCTCGACCTTGCCTCAGGCGCCGCCGGCGATCCCTTCCTGCTGGTGGCGCGGGTGCCGCGCCCGCCGCGCCACGCCGACGACGCCCTGGGCGAGCTCATCCGGCAGGGCTTCAACCGGCGCCTGGGGAAATCCCCGGAGGGCCCTTCGCTGCCGGCCGCCGGCGGGCAGGGCTTAAACCGCCGCCTCGGCGCCGGCGGCGCCGCCGCCGTGCCTGCCGGCGCCCGCGAGGACGTGGTGCGCATGGAGCCGGGCGAGCGCTGGCCCGCCGCCCGCGATCCGCTGCCCCTGGTGCTCGGCCGCTTCCCGGCCCACGCCGAGGCCGGCGCCCGCGTGCTTGCGACCATCGAGGAGGGCTACCGCCTGGCGGGCGGCCGCGTCGAGGCGCACCCGGCGGGCTCCGACCGGGTGCGCACCTACAGCCGCGACCTCGCCTGCCCGGAGTGCGGCGAGGGCGTCCGCCGCCCCACGCCGCCCCTGTTCTCGTTCAACTCGCCGCTCGGCGCCTGCCCGGCCTGCCAGGGCTTCGGGCGGGTCATCGGCATCGACCGCGAGCGCGTCATCCCCGACCCCCGCCGCTCGCTGGCGCAGCACCCGATCGCGCCCTGGAACACGCCGGCCTACGAGGAGCTCTACGACGAGCTGTTGTCGGCAGCGCGCCGCCGGCGCATCCCGATCGACCTGCCCTGGGCCGAGCTGCCGCCCGCGGCCCGCCAGTGGGTCTGGAGCGGCGACGGCCGTTTCGTCAACCTCGGCGACTTCTTCGCCTGGCTCGAGCAGCGGACCTACAAGGTGCACGTCCGGGTGCTGCTCGCCCGCTACCGCTCCTACACGCCCTGTCCCGAGTGCGGCGGCAGCCGCCTGCGTCCCGAGGCCCTGGCGGTGCGCCTGGACGGCAGGACGCTGCCCGACCTGAGCGAGCTGAGCATCGAGCAGCTGCGTGCCTGGCTCGCCGAGCGGCGCTGGACCGCGCGCCAGCGCGAGGTCGCCGGGCACCTCCTCGAGGAGGCCGCCGAGCGCGTCGAGGTGCTGCACCGGGTCGGCCTCGACTACCTGACCCTCAACCGCCAGGCCCGCACCCTTTCGGGCGGCGAGACCCAGCGCATCCACCTCGCCGCCGCGCTCGGCTCCGGGCTGACCTCGACGCTCTACGTGCTCGACGAGCCGACCATCGGCCTGCACCCCCAGGACAGCGGCCGCCTGCTGTCGCTGCTGCGCGACCTCGCGGCGCGCGGCAACACCGTGCTGGTCGTCGAGCACGACCGCACCCTCATCCGCGGCGCCGACCACGTGATCGACCTCGGCCCGGCCGCCGGCGAGCGCGGCGGCTTCGTCGTCGCCGAGGGCCCGATCGCGGCCATCCTCGCCAGCGAGGATTCCCTCACCGGGCGCTACCTGCGCCAGCGCCCGCGCACGCCCGCCCGCCAGCACGTCGCCCGCTTCCGCCGCGAGCAGGGGTGGGATTCGCTGGACGCCGAGCTCGAGGCCCTGCCGCGGGTCACCATCCGCGGCGCCCGCGCCCACAACCTGCGCGGCATCGACGTCGAGCTGCCGCTGGGCGCCCTGGTGGCGGTCACCGGCGTCTCGGGGTCGGGCAAGTCGACGCTGGTCGAGAACGTGCTGTACGGTACCTACCAGCGCTCGCGCGGCGTGGTGGACGTGGAGCCCGGAGAATGCGATGCCCTGCTCGGCCTCTCTGGGTTGGCCGACGTCACGCTGGTGGACCAGCGGCCGCTCGGCCGTTCGAGCCGCTCGAACCCGATCACCTACATCAAGGCCTACGACGAGATCCGCAAGCTCTTCGCCGCCACCCCCGAGGCGCGCGTCCGCCGCATCGACGCCGCCCACTTCTCCTTCAACGTCGAGCGCGGCCGCTGCCCCGCCTGCCAGGGCACCGGCCTGACCGAGGTGGACATGCAGTTCATGGCCCCGGTGACGGTGGCCTGCGAGACCTGCCAGGGCCACCGCTTCCGGCCCGAGGTGCTGGCCGTGCATTGTCGCGGCCGCAACATCGCCGAGGTGCTGGAGCTCACCGTCGAGCAGGCGCTCGCCGTCTTCGCCGACCAGAAGCGGCTGTGCCGCCGGCTGCGCCTGCTCGCCGACGTCGGCCTGGGGTACCTGCGGCTCGGGCAGTCGACGTCCACCCTGTCGGGCGGCGAGGCGCAGCGGCTCAAGCTCGCCAGCTTCCTCGACCGGCCGGCCGCCTTGGGCCGCCGCCTGTTCGTGTTCGACGAGCCGACGACCGGCCTGCATCTGGCCGACATCGACGTCCTCTACCACACGCTGCGGCGGCTGGTGCAGCGCGGCGACGGCGTGGTGGTCGTCGAGCACAGCCCGGACCTGATCGCGCGCTGCGACTGGATCGTCGACCTGGGGCCCGGCGGCGGCGTCCATGGCGGCGAGCTGCTCTACTGCGGTCCGCTCGAACCGTTCCTCGACCGCGCCGCCAGCCCGACAGCCGACGAGCTGCGCCGGCACCTGCGCTGGGTGCAGCCGCTGGCGCTCGCGGCGCCGTGAAGGACGGCAGGAGGCCTTCGAGGACTCGCCACCGGGATGGCCGCAGAGGCCGAAGTAGGCTGGTACAGGGGGAGCGGCGGGCGCGGCGCGAGCGGCAGGCGCCGGTATGCCCTTGCGGAGCCGCCGGGCTGGACACTAGGATGAGCGGTCGGACCGGCCGCCGGGCCGCGACCCTGGCGCGAGCGACCCGCCGGCGCCGCCCCGCCAGCCCCGACCCGCCAGGCCCGACCCGAGCCCACCCGCGAAATGACCACCCACGACGCCAGCGCCTCCGCCTCAGGAAGCGGCCTGCCCGGCCGCCAGCCGCCGCCGCTGCGGCCGCCGCGGCCGCTGCCGCTGCGCCCCCTCGGCCTGCCTTCGTATCCGCCTCCTTCGCTCTTCCGGCGGGTCCTCGGCACCCTCGGCGGTTGGGTGCTGGGAGCGGTCCTGCTGGTCGCGGTCTGGGGCAAGGCGCTCGACCCGGCGGCTTTCGCGCAGCAGATCCACGCCGACGGCCTCGACCGCCTGCTCCCTGCCGGCGCCATCGCCCTCTTCGCCCTGGCGCTCGAAGCAGGGCTCGGCCTGGCGCTGCTGCTCGGGTTGCGGCGGCCGTGGGTGCTGGTGCCGGCCAGCCTGCTGGCGGCTTTCTTCGTCTTCCTGAACGCCCGCGCCTACTGGCTCGCCGCGCACGGCCAGGCCGCCGCCGGGGCCTCCTGCGGCTGCTTCGGCAACCTCGTCCAGCGCTCGCCGGCGGAGGCTTTCTGGCAGGACCTGGCGCTGCTGGCCGTGCCGCTGCTGCTGGCCTTCGTGGGCCGCGACCGCAACCTGCCGCGGCTGCCACCGGTCCGCACCGTCCTGGTCGCGCTCTTCGCCGTCGCCGTGCCGGTGTTCGCCTGGCGGGCGCCCGAGCTGCCGCTCGACGACCTCGCGACCCGGCTCAAGCCGGGCGTCGAGATGAGCAAGGTGTGCGCCGGCGGGGGCAGCGGCGGGCGTGGGGAGGGCGTGTGCCTCGACACCGTCGTGCCGGACCTCGACCACGGCGACCACCTGGTGGTGATCGGCGACCTGGACGATCCCGCCCTGGCCAAGGCGGTCGCCGGCCTCAACGCCTACGCCGGCTCTCCGGGAACGGCCACCGTCTGGCTCCTCACCGGCTCGGACGCCAGGCGCCAGCGTCTCTTCTTCTGGCGGTGGGGGCCCACGTTCAAGATCGTGGAGGCTCCCGCCGAGCTGCTGCGCCCGCTCTATCGCCGCCTGCCGCGCTCGTTCGCGGTCCAGGACGGGCGGGTGACGGCGACGTTTTCGGGCCTGCCGCCGCTGCCGCATGCCGCGGAGCGGCCGGCGCCCGCCGCCGGCGGCGGCAGCTCCGACGCACCGCAAACCAGCCCGGCCGCGGCGAGCGGCCCCACCACCGGCAATCCGGCTGAAAGGCCCCACTGATGAACGATTCCCCGCTCCCCGCCCGCCGCCCGCCGCGGCCCGTTCCGGCCAGGGCAACCGTCCTCGGGCTCGCCGTCGGCGCCGCCGCCGCCATCGCGGCCGCCGCGGTCCTCGCCGGCCTGGCGGCCCTGCCCGCCGCCGCCCAGCGCGTCCCCGCCGACAACGTGCTGCGCGACTTCCAGCGCACCGGCGACTACGTGCTGGCGATCGGCGGCAAGCCGGTGCCGGCCGAGATCTACCAAAGCCAGCGGGCCGCCGCTCTGCTCGTGATCTCCTCGTCCTTTCCGTCGCCGGTGCTGCTGTCGCCGGGCCTGGGCGCCGCCCAGACCGTCAACCTGATGAAGGTGGAGAAGAAGCCGGACGGCTCCATCGACCTGCTCTCCGATGCGGTGCTGGCGCCGCAGGGTCCGATCGACCTGCAGGACGAAGAGGTCCATTTCAAGGCCGACGGCATCAGCGCCGCGCTGGTGCCGACGCCGCCGCTGCTCGGCCTGCGCCGGGTCGACGAGGTCACCGCCCACAACCCCGAGTACCTGCCGCGCGCCGCCAGCTACACCCCCAACCCGCAGGCTGTCGCCGCGCTCAAAAGAGAGCAGCGGCCGGTCGTGGTGCGCATCTTCTACGGCAGCTGGTGTCCCCATTGCCGCGAGATGGTGCCGCACGCCATCAAGCTCGAGCAGCTCCTCAAGGGGGCCAGGATCCACTTCCAGTACTTCGGCCTGCCGCAGCGTTTCGGCACCGACCCGCCGGCGGTGCAGAACAAGATCAAGGCCGTCCCGACCGGCATCGTCTACATCAACGGCAAGGAAGTAGGCCGCATCACCAACACCGCCTGGACCGCGCCGGAGACGACCCTCGCCGCCATCCTCGCCGGCAAGGCGCCCCCGCCCGACAACAGCTGAGCGGGCCAGGGGCCAGGCCCTCCTGGTGATCCTGCCTGGCGAATCGTTCTTCCCGGTCACCGGCGAACGGATCGTTTCATTGCTCGGGCTGGGCTCCGTACGCATGGGTCGGACCGGAATCGGAAACCCCCACAGGGTGATCTTTACTTCGTTCGCGGTGCCGCTCTTGATCGCGCTGTGGCGCTACGCATTCCGTTCGCCCCTCGTCTGGCAATCCTGATCGCTAAGCTCGGGCCGGGTGCGCCGGCGCGCCTGGCCGAGAAGCGTCAACGCCAGCAGCGGATCGATGCCGCCGTTGTGCCAGGAGGCGTCGGGGGATTGCAGGTCGCCGGGCGCGGCGAAGCGGGAGATTCCCAGCTCGCCCAGGCGCGGCTCCAGGCGCCAGGCGGCGGCACCGGCCAGGGCGGCGCCTTGCAGGCGGCCGCGCCAGGGCGCCAGGATCTCCGGCAGGCGGTCGAGGCCCGGCAGTGGGTGGACGCGGACGGTGCGCAGCCCGGGTGAAGGGCGCAGCGCCGGCTCGGGCTCGAGCAGCACGGTGCCGGCGGCGGGCGGCAGGGTGGGGCACGGCAGGCCACGCAGCTCCGCTTCCAGGCGGGCCTGCTGCACCGCCGCCAGTGCCGCGAGCGCCGCCGGGCCCGGCGGCCACTGCACCGCCAGGTCAGATAGGGCAGCCTCCAGCATGGCGGCGAAGCGCGCGACCTCGCCGCTCCCGCCGGCGACGTAGACCGCCACCACCGACAGGCAGCCGCGCTGGTCGAAGAGCGCCACGTCGCGCGCCAGCCCCGCGGCCAGAGTCGCCGCCGAGGCGCCACCGTCTCCCAAGTCGATCGCCGCCACGCTAACCTTCGGCCCATAGCCCACGAAGCGCCTGCCTGCCGCGCGGCGCTCCAGGTCCGCCAGTGCCTCGGAGCCGCCGTGGGCGACCACCGTTCCGGCCGCCGCCAGCAGCGGGGCTTCGAGGGCCGCGTCGCCGCCCGGCCAGGTGACAGCTGCGAGCGCGCCGGCCAGCCGCGGCTCCCGGCGCGCCAGGGCGGCGACGAAGGCGGGGGCGAACAGCGGCTCCACCGTGGGCGACTTGAGCAGCACCGGCCGCCGCAGCGCCAGCGCCGGCAGCAGCGGCTGCACCGCCAGGGCCGGCAGGTTGGACGCCAGCACCACCAGGACCGGACCCTGGACAGCCGCCTCCGGCGCCTCTTGCCCTGCATCCACTACCGCAACCCGTCCATCAGCCGTTGGCGCAGGACACGCATCGGCCAACAACGCATCGGCCAACAACGCACCCCGAGCCTCGCCGTGCGCCGCTTCCCGCACCGCTGCCCGCTCCAGGAGTGCCGCGGCCGGGCGGCGGCGCACTCCGCCGAGCACGGCCGCGAGCCCCGCATCGAGCCCCGCCGCCGAGAGGCCGCAGAGCGCGGCCAGCGGGCTTTCCAACTCGCGGCGCTCCGGCGAGCCCGGGTCCAGGAACGCCTCGACGGCCGCCGTCCAGGCGTCGAGGAGCGCCGCGTCCGGTAGCGCCCGCAGCCCCTGGCCACCCCGGACGAGCGCCGTCGCCAGGGCCGCCAATGCGGCCGGCGTCCAGACCGCGCGCAAAATCGCCGCCGGCGCCCCTGGCGACAGTGACCGAGCCGTGCTTGCGGCCGGCAGAACCCCAGGCGGCAGCTGGAAATCGGCGAGCACGCCGGCGATTATGAGCCACACCGCGACGCCGGCCGCCGATACGCGGATCCGCCGCGAACCTCCGTCAAGGTAGACAGGGGGGCCCGAGCGAAGTATGCGGGGCCATCTGGCGACTGGAAGATCCTCGGCGACGGCGGGGGCGGAACGACCAACCGGAAGCGCGCATCCCGGGGATGAGCGCCAGCGGTCCAGCAGCATGCAGCCAGGCTTCCCCCATGCAAGAGCCATAATGACGCTATAATGGAGCCGCTTTGGAGCCGCCACCTGACCTTGTAAGCCGGTTCCCGGCAGGAGGACCGAAATGCCCCTGGATCTGTCGATCAAGCGCGTTCCCGATCTCCTCGTCGAGCGTCTCCGCAAGCGTGCGGCCCTGAATCATCGCTCACTTCAGGGAGAGCTCATGGCGATGCTGGAGGAGCACGTCACTCCGCAGGACCGGCTCACGCTCGAGCAGGTGATCGAGATG
>DATKFK010001125.1:0-6113 GCA_035544375.1 Thermoanaerobaculia bacterium | reverse complement strand
AGGTCGGTCGCGTAGGAGAGCGTGCCGGCCAGCGCCTTGCCGCCGCCCGCCGCCGCCTCGAACCATTGCAGCTCCAGGTCGAACTTGAGCGTCGGGCCCTCGACCATGAGCGGCGTCAGCGTCAATCCCGGCAGGTCGGCGTTGGCGCGGGGAGCGTTCTGCAGCGCGAACATCACCTGGAAGAGCGGGTTCTGCGACAGCTCCCGCTCGGGCCGCAGCTCTTCGACCAGCCGCTCGAAGGGCAGGTCCTGGTGGGCGTAGGCGTCGAGCGCCGTCTCCCGCATCCGCGCCAGCAGCTCGCCCGCCGGCGGATCGCCGCCGAGGTCGAGGCGCAGCACCAGGCTGTTGACGAAGAACCCGATCAGGCGCTCGGTCGCCAGGTGGTTGCGGTTGGCGATCGGCGTCCCCACCACCAGGTCGTCGGCGCCGGTCCAGCGCGCGAGGAAGGCCGCGAACCCGGCCAGCAGGGTCATGAAGAGCGTCGCCCCGTGCCGCCGGCCGCAGGCGGCCAGCCGCTCGCCCGCCGCCTCCCCCAGGGTGAGCACGCGCGACGCGCCGCGGAAGCTCTGCACCGGCGGCCGCGGCCGGTCGGTCGGGAGCGCGATCGTCGCCGGCGCCCCGCCCAGCCGCCGGCGCCAGTAGGCCAGCTGGCGGGCGATCTCCGCCTCGCCCAGCCGCCGGCGCTGCCACACCGCGAAGTCGCCGTATTGGATGGCCAGCTCGGGCAGCGGGCTGGGGGAGCCGTCCAGCGCCGCCCGGTAGAGCGCGCCGATCTCCCCGACCAGCACCCCGAAGGACCACCCGTCCGAGACGATGTGATGCATGTTGAGGAGCAGCACCTGCTCGTCCGCCCGCGGGCCGGTGCCGGCCAGCAGGATGCCCCGCAGCAGCGGCCCGCGCGCGAGGTCGAAAGGCCGCCGGGCGTCGGCCCGGACCCACCGCGGCGTCTCGACCGCGCGCCGGGGCGCCGGCAGGGCGGACAGGTCCACGAGCGGCAGCCGCACCGGCCGCGCCGGCGCGATGCGCTGCACCGGCTTGCCGTCCACCTCGGCGAAGCGCGTGCGCAGCGCCTCGTGGCGGCGCACGATCTCGGTCAGCACCGCATCGAGGCGGGCGCGGGTGAGATCGCCGCGCACCGCGAGGGCCAGGGGCATGTTGTAGGTCGCCCGGCCCGGCTCGAGGCGGTCGAGGAACCACAGCCGCTCCTGCGCGAACGACAGCGGCAGCTCCGACTCGCGGCCCACGGGGACCGGCGGCGGCGCCGCGCCCCCGCCGCGCGGCAGGAGCGCCGGGATGCGCTCCGCGAGCCCCGCCACGGTCGGCTCCTCGAACAGCGTCCGCACCGGCACGTCCGCCCCGAAGCGATCGTGCAGCCGCGACACGACCTGGGTGGCGAGCAGCGAGTGCCCTCCCAGCTCGAAGAAGTTGTCGTGCACCCCAACCCGTTCGACGCCCAGCAGGTCGGCCCAGATCCCGGCCAGGCTCTCCTCGAGCGGCGTCCGCGGCGCGGCGTAGGACGCGGACAGCTCGGGCCGCGCCGGGTCCGGCGCCGGCAGCGCGGCGCGGTCCACCTTGCCGTGCGCGGTCAGCGGCAGGCGGTCGAGCACGACGAAGGCGCCGGGCACCATGTAGTCCGGCAGCTCCGACCTGACCAGGCGGCGCAGCTCGGGAACCAGCTCGCGCGCCAGCTTGCCGCGCAGGGGATCGTTGGCGTGAGCGCGCAGCACGCGGAGACCGCCGTCCGCCAGGGGATCGACCGAGGCCGCGGCGGGTGGCGCGGACCGCTCCGGCGGCGCCGCGCCGGCGGCGGCAGCAGGCCGGCGCCCAGGCCCCGGCCGCCGCAGCACGGCGGTGAACCGCAGGCCCCCCTCCGTGCCCGGGCCGGCGGCCAGCAGGTCGGTCGCGTAGCCCAGGCCGGCCGCCAGCCGGCAGAGTTCCTCGGGATCGACGCTCGCCTCGCACGCCACGCCCGCCGTGACCGCCTGCCGCAGCTGGCCCACCGTCTCGAGCTCCGCCCCCGGCTCGGCAAGCAGCGCCAGGACGGCCCGTTCGGCCGCCAGGCGCCGGTCGGGAACGCCGGTCAGGACCAGCGTCTCCGGCGCCGCCGCGAGGCGGCCGGCGAGCGACCCCAGGGTCACGCCGTCCGCGCGCCAGTCGCACCGCTGCACCGCGGTGCCCGCGCCCTTGCCGCCGCCGGCGCCGGCGCCGTTGCCGCCAACGGCGCCGACGGCGCCGGCGGCAACCTCGACCGCGCCGGCCAGCTCTGTCCCATCAGCCCCCGGGGCGGCGCCGCCCACCGTCAGCACCACGTCGTAGCGAAAGCGCGTCAGCTCGTTGACCGCGTGCCCGCGCTTCTTCCACACCTCGACCCGCGAGACCGCCGGCAGCAGGCGCGCGAGCGCCACCCACAGCTCGGGCGCGACGAGCAGCTCCTCCTCGTCCACCTGCCGCCGCCGCACCCGCCGCCGCAGCTCCGCGACCGGCAGGCCCTCGGGCGCCGCCGCCAGCTCGATCGACGTGTACAGCGCCTCGGCCAGCGGCAGGCTGCGCACGTCGCCGACGAACACCCTGCCGCCGGGAGCCAGGGCCGCGACGGCCCCCGCGAGCACCCGCGCCAGGTAATCGACCCCGGGGAAGTACTGCACCACCGAGTTGAGGATCACCAGGTCCAGCTCGCCGGGCGCCATTCCCTGCCAGTCGTCGGCCGGGCGGCAGGAGAGCGACACCTGCGGCAGCGCCCGGCCCGGCCGGTCCAGCTCCCGCGCCACCAGGTCGAGCGCGCTGCGCGAGAAGTCGGTGCCGCGGTAGCTCTCGCAGTGCGCGGCGAGGCGGAACAGCAGCAGGCCGGCGCCGCACCCCACCTCGAGCACCCGGCGCGGCGCCAGGGCCAGCACCCGCTCGGCCGTCGCCTCCGCCCATTCCCGCATCTCCGCCGCCGGGATCGGCAGGCCGGTATAGCTGCTGTTCCAGCCAGTGAAGTTGAGGTTGGGCTCGGCCCCGTCGCCGGCCAGCCAGGTCTCGTCGTAGAGCGCCTGCCAGGCGGCGACGTGCTCGGCCTCCGGCGCCGGCGGGGCAATGGCGGCCGCGGCGGGCTGGGAGGCCACGGCGGCCGCAGCGACCGCGCGGGACGCACCGGCCGCGCCGGCCGCGCGGGGCGCGGCGGCAGGAGGTGCCGCCGCCTCGCGCCGCACCACGTAGGCGACGAGCTGCGGCGCCCCTGCGGGGCCGGGGCCCGACGGGCGCAGCGCCACCACCGCCTCCTGCACCGCCGGGTGGCGGGCGAGGACGGCCTCGACCTCGCCGGTCTCGATCCGGAAGCCGCGCAGCTTGACCTGCCCGTCGACGCGGCCCAGGAAATCGATGCCGCCGTCCGGCAGCTGGCGGGCGAGGTCGCCGCTGCGGTAGCCGCGGCCGCCGCCGACGCCGGCGGCGCCGAGCGGGACGTAGGACGCGGCCGTCAGCTCCGCCCGCTCCAGGTAGCCGCGGGCGACGCCGATGCCGCCGATCCAGATCTCGCCCCGCGCGCCGATCGGGGCCGGGTTGCCCCAGCGGTCGCGCAATTCGATCCGGGCGCCGGCGAGCGGCCGGCCGAGCAGCGAGCGGGCCTCGCCCAAAGCCCGCGGCGCCCGCCAGGCGGCGCAGAGGATGGTGGTCTCGGTGGGACCGTAGAAGACCCACGTCTGCGCACGCGGGCAGACCCGTTGCAGATCCGCGATCAGCTCCGGGGGCACCCGGTCGCCGCCGCTCACGACGTGGCGCAGCGCCGGGAGCCGGCCGCCGCCGCGCCGCTCGTGCGTGGCGAGCAGCTGGCGCGCCACGCCCGGCACCGTGCAGAACACGGTCGCTTCCGGCAGCATCGCCGCCAGCCGCTCGAAGTCGAGCGCCGGCCGCGACGGCACGACGACCGCCGCGGCGCCGGCCGTGAGCGGCAGCAGCATCTCGAGGATGAAGGCGTCGAAGGAGAACGGCGCCGCGGTGACCAGCCGGTCGCCGGGGCCGCAGCGCAGCAGGTCCTGCACCGCGGCCATCACGCCGGCGAGCTGGCCGCGCTCGACCGCCACCGCCTTCGGCCGCCCCGTGGTCCCCGAGGTGTACATGCAGTAGGCGAGGTCGCCGCGTCCCGCGGCCGCAGCAGCCCCGCCCGTCACGCTCGCCGGGCGGCCGCCGGCCAAGGGCGTCAGCCCGGAATCCGCGCGCCCCGCCATCCCGGGCGTCAGCCGCAACACCGCCGTCCGCTCGGTCGGCAGCGCCGGCAACGCCCCCAGGGCGCCAGGCTCGGCCAGCACCACCGCCGCCCGCGAGTCCTCGAGCATGAAGCCGAGGCGCGGCCGGGGCAGCGCCGGATCGAGCGGCACGAAGGCGCCGCCCGCCTTCAGGGTGCCGAGCAGGCCGGCGTACACCGCGGCGCCGCGGGAGGCGGCCACCGCCACCAGCGTGCCGGGGCCGACCCCGGCGGCGCGCAGCCGGCCCGCCACGCGCTCGGCCCAGCCGTCGAGCGCGGCGTAGGACAGCCATTCCTCGGTCCCCTCGCCGGGGACCCCCAGCGCCACCGCGTCGGGGGCCGCTGCCGCGGCCCGCTCGAAGCGCGCGACGACGTCCTCGCCGGGCGCGGACGGCGCATCGTTCCACTCGACCGCCAGCTGGTGGCGCTCGGCCGCCGAGAGCATCGGCAGCTGCGAGACGCGGCGCCCCGGATCGGCGGCGAGGCCGGCGAGCAGCGCCTCGAGGTGCCGCAGCAGCCGCGAGGCGGTCGCCGCATCGAAGAGATCGGTCGCGTAGGCCAGGTTGGCGACGAGCGCACGCCCGGGAGCCGTGCCGGTCTCGATCCACTCGATCCCCAGGTCGAACTTCAGGGTCGGTCCCGCGACCGGCAGCTGCTCCAGGGTGAGCCCGGGCAGGTCGATCGGCCCCATGGGCGCGTTCTGCAGCGCGAACATCGCCTGGAAGAGCGGGTTCTGCGACAGCAGCCGCTCCGGCCGCAGCTCTTCGACCAGCCGCTCGAAGGGGAGGTCCTGGTGCGCATAGGCCGCGAGCGTGGCCTCGCGGACGCGCGCCAGCAGCGCCTCGCCCGGCGGGTCGCCCGCGACGTCCAGGCGCAGCGCCAGGGTGTTGACGAAGAAGCCGATCAGCCGTTCGACGCCCAGCCGGGTGCGGTTGGCGATCGGCGTCCCCACCACCAGGTCCTCCTGGCCGGTCCAGCGCGCCAGGAAGGCCGCGAACCCCGCCAGCAGCGTCATGTAGATCGTCGCGCCGTGCCGCCGGCCGCAGGCGGCGAGGCGTGCGCTCGGCCCGGGCGCCAGCGCCAGCGACCGCTCGGCGCCGCGGAAGCTCTGCGCCGCGGGCCGCGGCCGGTCGGACGGCAGCTCGAGCGTCGCCGGCGCCCCGGCGAGCCGCTCCCGCCAGTAGGCGAGCTGGCGGGCGGTTTCCTCGCCGTCCAGCCAGCGGCGCTGCCAGACCGCGAAGTCGCCGTACTGGATCGGCAGCTCAGGCAGCGGGCTGGGCGTCCCCGCCAGCACCGCCCGGTACAGCGCGCAGAACTCCGCGATCAGCACCCCCGTGGACCAACCGTCCGAGACGATGTGATGCAGGTTGAGGAGCAGCACGGCCTCGCCGGCGCCCCGGCCGGCGCCGCGGAGCAGGGCGCCGCGCAGCAGCGGGCTGCGCGCCAGGTCGAACGGCCGCCAGGCGTCCTCCCGCGCGATACCCAGCGCCGCGTCCGCGCGCCGCCGCGCCGGCAGGCCGGCCAGGTCGAGCAGGGGCAGCCGCACCGGCCGCGGCGGCGCGATGCGCTGCACCGGCCGGCCGCCGGCCCCTACGAAGCGCGTGCGCAGCACCTCGTGGCGCCGCACGATCTCGGTCAGGACGGCGTCCACCCGCGCGCGCGACAGGTCGCCGCGGACGGCGAGCGCCACCGGCATGTTGTAGGTGGCGCGGCCCGGCTCCAGGCGGTCGATGAACCACAGCCGCTCCTGCGCGAACGACAGCGCCAGCTCCGCCGCGCGCCCCACCCGGACGAGGGGCGGCGCCGCGGCTCTACCGCGGCCCGTGCGCTGCACCAGCGCCGCGACGCGCTGCGCGAGGCCCGCCACGGTCGGCTCGTCGAACAGGGCGCG